>JAEMPJ010000043.1 GCA_022759365.1 Thermogladius sp.
CAGGACTACAGGCTTCTCCGAGTAGCCGGCCTCCTCCTGAACCAGGCCTAGGCTAACACAACCCTACATTCCCCTCCTGAGACCACCCGCGGCCAAACCGTTGGGAGCCCGTGGCTCCTCGCCCAGGCTCAAACCCCTGGGCCCTGGAATTGCTGGGAGACTCCCCTGGGGTCCCGCGGGGTCAAGCCAGCTCGACGGCCCCACCCCTGACCCTGAGGTACTTTAAGGAGACCAGCTTGGAGAAGATCCTCCTAGCCGCATCCCTTGAAACACCCAGCTCTCTCTCAATGATGAAGACTGCATCCCCCACCTTCAACTCCCCGTACTCCAGCATAGCGTTCCTCACTAGATCCAGGGCTTTCTCCTCGACTGGCGTGAGGCCCGTGCCCTCGACCACCCTAGAGCCCTTGACCGTGAGGACAACCCTCCCAGCCTCACCCGGGGTCTCGAAGGCGTAGACCCCCCAGTCCAGCCTCCTCAAGTAGTGGCGTGTGAAGGAGCCAGGGGCCCTCACCCTCTCGGTCGTGAGGACGATGACGCTACTGGAGGGCGCGGTGAAGCAGGGCTTGTTTATGCAGATGACAACAGAGTCCCCTGGGCCGCCAGCCTCTTCCACATCCTCCGCCAGGAAGACCCTCCCACCCGCCTCACCTATCATCCCGGCCAGCAACCCCAAGACCCCTCCCTCAGCCACCACATACACCCCCCTCGGCTTCAGCTCCTCGACAAGGATAGCGGCTAGCTTCAAGAGTATGTTGAGGTCGGTTGAGTACACGATATGCCTCCCCGCCGAGAGGGCATCGATCAAACGCAAGGAGCCCACTCCAACCTACAATTAAAAACACGCCCCGTATAAAGTGGATTAGATTGGTGGTGGCATGGAAGAAGCATACTTGAACTGGCCTAGACTCATAGAGGAGGCCCTAGCAGACTGGGGTAGCGTGGGGGTTAGAGGAGAGTTCGACAACGTGGTTTTATCCGGCATGGGGGGCAGCGGCATCATAGGCGACGTCGTCAAGCTACTCGCCCTCGGGAGGCTCAGCACCCCGGTTGAAGTAGTTAAATCCCACGTCATCCCCTCATACGTCTCCGAGAAGACTCTTTTCATAGCAGTCAGCTACAGCGGGAACACCCACGAGACGATAACAGCGACCCTGAGAGCCCTGGAGAAAGGGGCTAGAGTAGCCGTCGTGACAAGCGGGGGCGTCTTAGCCAGGGTGGCGGCTGAGAAGAGGCTCCCACTCTTCAAGACCCCCAGCGGCCTCCTCCCCAGGGTGAGCTTCCCCCACATGCTCACAGGAGTCCTAAGCATACTGGACTCAAGCGGGCTGAGCATAGCCGGCAGGAGGGAGGTCGAGGAGGCTGGGAGAGCCCTCGAATCCGGGAGACAGGGGATCGCGGGAGAGGCTTCTGAGGTAGCCCGCTTCGCGTACAGCAGCGACCTACTGGTCGTGGCGACACACAGCCCCCTCGAGGCACTCGCCGTCAGGGCTAAATCCGAGTTCAACGAGAACTCGAAGACCATAGTTAAAGTCGATGTAGCCCCCGAGTGGATGCACAACGATATAGTCGGCTACGAGAAACCCCTCTTCACCTCCTACAGGGCCATCGCGTTCTACGACCCAGAGGACAAGGTGGGGAGGAGCCTGGTCGAGTTCATGGTCGAGGAGTACAAGGGCCACGGGAGGCCTGTTTTAACCATACCCCTCAAAGGCGCCAGCCTGCTGGGCAAGGTCTTATACGCCGCCCTGCTCTTCGGCCTGGCGAGCGTCAAGCTAGCCGGCTTGAGGGGCGTCGACCCGAGCGCCACGGTTAGTATTGGGAGGTACAAGAAGTTCGCGTCAAGCGTCTTCGAGTACAAGGCTTAAACTTCAGAGCCCCGAGGCCCAGAAGGCTGTTAACCCGAGTAGCATGGACGCCATCATGCCAACCCTCGCTTTCTCCAACCTCTCCTTGTCGAAGGGGTTTTTATACACGCTTAAGCACTGGGCGAGGTATGCCGAGGCCGCTAGGGTTATAAGCACCAGGAAAACCACGTTGCCCCCGGCGAGGTATGCCAGCCAGCTCAAAGGGATGGAGGCCAACCCCGCCGCCAGGACCCCGCGCCTCGCCGCCTCCACCCCGAAGACGATCGGTATCGTCCTGTACCCCGCCCTCCTATCACCCTCCATGTCCTGCAGGGATTTCACAATCTCCCTCCCAGTCGTCACAGTGAACACCACGATAGAGAAGACCAGGGTGAACAACGCCCTACCCCCAGGAGCCCCAGCCAGGGCGAACCCGTATACCACGGGCCCCGTGGTGGAGGCCGAGACTAGGAAGTGGCTCCACCACAACCTCCTCGAATAGCTGTAGGCCAGACCTAGGAGGGTGTAGGCTAGGGCTACAACAAAGGCCCCGGGGCCCACGTGGAGTAGAGGCGGGGCCGCTGCGTTTAGGAGGACTGAGAGGGTTGCCAGGGCCAACCCCAGGTTCCTCACGGTGACTGGTCTAACCCTCCCCGAGGGGATCGGCTTCCAAGGCTTGTTCAACGAGTCGACGTAGGCGTCAACGTAGTCGTTCACGAGCATTGAGGCGGCCGTGGAGAGGTAGCCGGTAGCGAAAGCTAGGAGAAGGGGCCACACGCTCCCAGGCCTGTAGCCCTCGTATAGCGCTAGAGCCATCGCGGCCCCCGCGCCGCTCATAAAGCTGTTGACAGGCCTAGTCATCGCGAGGTAGTCTCTCAAGCCCAACTAGACACCAGTGATTTAAACTCCCGTGTAGGAGTATAAATACAGTTGTGATGAGACGACGGTTTACAGATCGGTGAAGACCGTTACCCTAGCTGAGACGCGTTCAAAGGGGGTCTTCCAGGATCCTCCCCCAAACCTGCTCCAAGGCTTAGTCCTCGAAGCGCTCGATCCCCCTCACATACACCCTAGAAGTAGGGAGGTAGTCCCTTAAACCCAGCAGAACCTCGTCCACACCCCTCTCGGGGCCGAGTATGTCTATGTAGACGAAGCCCCCTCTCACAATGAACAACACTATGACGTCCCCCCTGCGGAACAAGCGTAAACCTCCTTCCTCGAACAGCGGTCCGCCCAGGATTTTGGATAAGGCCTCGGAGAGCCTTGCCGCCTCTTCTCCTTCCACCCTAGTGTCAAGGGAGACGTGGTACATGGGCACCCTCTAAGGCGAACAATAATGGAGTGAATTACGCGGCCGTTAAATAATTTACAGGGTTGCGGGGCACCTATTTACATACGCTGGAGTGTGTTAATGACGTTGCTTAAAGCAGCCTCCAACACAACGAGTTTTACCCTCCCCCCACATTTTCTAGACGGGGAAAGATGGTTGGGATGATCTGGGTCGACGAGAACAGGCTTATTGAATTGTCGAGCCTATTGAAGAGTATAGCAGGGTACATAGCCTGCTTCGAGAGGTTCGACCCCCAGTTCACCGCTGTTAAGAGGCTTGTAGAAAACTTCGGGTGCGGGGTCGCCTCAGTCCTCACTGTAGCGAACTCGATTATCAGCTACCAGCTGAGTACTAGGGGTGAAGTCTACTGGGAGGAGTTCTCTAAATGGGTTGCCTCTAGGCCGGGTAAAAGCTTCTACGAGACCCACGCGGAGTTCCTTGAGTCAACAAGCTTCAACAAAGCTAGGCTTGCCAGCAAGCTGGCGAGGCTCAGGAGATTCTACTCGTCTGACCTCGCTGGTAAACTGGAGAGGGAGCCGCTGAAGTACTGCTCAAACCTCCCCGCCCTCGTGGCCGAGCTGGCCTCCATCCTGGGCGGGAGCCCCGAGGACAAGACCATAGTGTTCGCCGGGAAGATGATGAGGTATGTCTGCCTGGCCTGCGGCTCCGATACAGCCGGCGACATACCCATACCGCTTGACAGGAGGAACGCGCTCCTCCTAGTGTCGAGTTGCATTGTGAGAGGGTGCGAGGGGCGTGTCGAGGAATGCGTCAGCGAGTTGATGACCAAGCGCAGGAGGCTGGGCTTAGATGTAATGAGAGAGCTGTGCAGGAGGGCTGGTGTGGAGTGTGTTAAGCTAGACGCGTTGACGTGGAGGCTCATGGGGGCTCTCAGGAGCAAGACCCCTGTAGAGGAAGTGGTCGCGGGGCTAAGGGGGTGCTTTGAAGCCGATAAAGCGGAGTTGCTTAGGAGAGCCTACCTCGAGCTCTCGAAGTGCTTAAGCCGGTGAACCAGTCCACGGGTTAAAAGAGTAAGCCCCTTTAAATCTAGGAGGAGGCGGGCTCCATGGAGGACGTCGTGGCTGAGGCCAGGCGACTGGCAGAGGAGGCGTTGGGCAGGGGATTCGACCACGGGTACCCCCATGTCGAGCGGGTCAGGAAGTGGGCTTGGGAGATTGTTAGAGCCGAGAACCTGAGCGTAGACCCCTTGGTCCTCGACCTCGCCGTCTACCTCCACGACATAGGGAGGGTGATAGGGGAGCCCCACGCATACTACTCAGCCGTGTTCGCGAGGGGCTTCCTCGAGGATAAGGGTGTGGGCGGCGGGGTGGTTGAGAAGGTAGTAAACGCTATAGAATACCACAGCTTCAGCTATTCTAAGGCTATGAAGGTGGAGCCGAAGTCCGTTGAAGCCCTCGTGCTGAGCGACGCCGATAAACTCGACGCGCTTGGAGTCGTCGGGTTTCTAAGAGTCTTCGCGTACAACTGGAGGGTTGGCAGTAGCATGGGCGAGATCGTGAAGCACTTCCACGAGAAGATATTCAGGCTGAAAGACCTGATGCACTTCAACTACTCTAAGGCAAAGGCTTCAGAGCTCACCGAGAGGGTGAGGAGGGCGCTGGAGGAGCTTTTATCGGAGCTACCTGAGGCGCATTAACCCGCTGATCCGAACCCCTCTTTCAACCCCGTCTCACCGTGGGTAAAGCCTAATAGTGTGGCTTTAAGAGAGCATAATCAGAGACCTATGATTGAGCCGGATATGCTTGAGGTCTTCATGCTCAGGCCCGACGCCCTAACAGTTTGGGAGGACGAGGAGGTTAAGAAGAGGCTTTCATGGTACCACAGCGTAATGGTGGACGAGAAGCCGGCTAAGTTCTTGATCGCGCGGAGAGTAGAGCTGGAGGAGAACCCGTATGATATAACCGATGAAGGCGAGCTCTGGAGAATCCACGAGAAGGCTTCAAGGGAGTTCGAGAGCGTGTTCAAGGAGGTGGCGGACACCGTTAGTTCGGCATCGGAGTTCATGAAGAGGCCGGAGCCTAGATACAGCTACCTAGACGTTAAGATAGCACTAGCGCGGAGGCTCATGGATCCCTGCAGGCTCTGCGAGAGGAGGTGTATGGCGAGGAGGGGGAGTGGCCAGCCGGGTGTATGCCTTGTCTCCCGTGAATGCATCGTCCACTCGGCTTTCCTCCACCTGGGTGAGGAGGCTCCTCTGGTTCCAAGCGGGACAATATTCTACGGTGGGTGCAATTTCAAGTGTGTTTTCTGCCAGAACTACGATATAAGCCAGGTCAACGCGCGGGGCGGGCAGGTGGTCTCGAGCATGGAGCTGGCCCGGATTCAGAAGGCTCTGAGGCTGAGGGGTGCGAGAAACATAAACCATGTTGGAGGCGAGCCCACACCCCACATCCCGTTCATATTAGAGAGCTGGAAATACCTGGACGTCAACGTCCCCCAGCTCTGGAACAGCAACATGTACATGAGTGAGGAGTCGATGAGGCTCCTCCTCGACGTAATCGACATCTGGCTACCGGACTTGAAGTACGGGAACGACGAGTGTGCTTGGAGGCTTAGCAAGGTTAGGAATTACTGGGCTGTCGCGACCAGGAACATTAAGCTAGCGCACGACTCAGGAGACATGATAATAAGACACCTTGTCCTACCCAACCACTTGGAGTGTTGCACGAGGCCTGTGTTAAAGTGGATAGCCGGGAATGCTCCCAGAGCACTAGTGAACGTCATGGATCAATACCACCCCGAGCACCTAGTGTTAAAGTACCCGGAGAAATACAGGGAGATCGCCAGGAGGCTGAGGAGAGAGGAGATATTAGAGGCTTACAGGATAGCCGATGAATATAAGCTAGCCTACAGGCAGGTGTCGTAGGTAGATGAGCGGGAGTGGAGTGAGGGAGCTACACTTCAGCGACTACTACAGGATGCTTGTCGTGGAAGAGGAGGATAGGCTGTATATCAGTGTCGACGTCTACAAGAAGGGCTTCGACTACCCAGTCACGAAGAGTGTCTGCGTGAGAGACGACTTCTGCCTACTATACTCGAATCAGGCGACGACGGGCCTCGAACCGGAGCTCGCTGGCAAAGTAATCGAGCTCGTGATCGTGGGCTCTAAGACACCGGCTGGCTTGGAGACGTTGAACGTGAGGTGGGTTGTGAAGAAGCCTTTCTCAGACGAGGAGTTGAGGAAGGTGTTCGACGCTTCATGGAGGCTCGTGAAGGCTAAGCCGCAGAACTCCTCCCCCGAATCTTTATAACCACGCGGCTCTACTTTAATGTATCTAGCTGTAAGCTCTAGCAGGTGTCGCTTTGTCAAACACGTTTAAGCCTAAGATCAAGGAGACGCGCTGGGATCCAAGGAGAGAGGTTGATTTACTGAAGAAATGGGATGAGGAGGGGCTTTACAAGCCGAACACGAGCTCGGGGGAGGTAGTGGTAATAGACACGCCGCCACCCTACGCAAGCGGTAAATGGCATGTGGGGGGCGCTGCCCACTACTCTCAGATCGACATGATCGCCAGGTACTTGCGTATGAAGGGTTTCTCAGTGGTAGTCCCATTCTACGCTGATAGGAACGGCCTGCCCGTCGAAGTCCAGGTTGAGAAGAAGTACGGGTTAAACCCCCATGAGATAGCTAAGACGCCTGAGGGCAGGGAGAAGTTCCTGGAGCTGTGCAGAAAGTTCCTGGATGAAGCGGAGGCGGATATTGTCAGGGTCTGGCGGAGGCTCGGGTGTAGCTTCGACTACTGGAGGGATGGCACAGACAGCGTGAAGTACAGGACTATCACCCAGGCGACCTTCATAGAGTTGTATAAGAAGGGCCTGATCTACGAGGCTGAGAGGCCTGTAAACTGGTGCCCTAGGTGCAGGACGACGCTGGCGGACTCGGAGCTCGAGTATATTGAGAGAACGGATTACCTCTACTACATAAAGTTCAGGGTCAAGGAGACAAACGAGGAGGTGGTTGTGGCTACAACCAGGCCTGAGCTCCTCAGGGCTTGCAAGGCTTTAGTCTACAAGCCAGGGGATGAAAGGTACACGAGGCTTAAAGGGCTTCACGCGATCGCCCCCATATACGGGAACGAGCTTGTAATACTTGAGCACCCTGAGGTGGACCCGTCCTTCGGCACAGGTTTAATGATGGTGTGTAGCTTCGGCGACCACGTCGACGTCAAGATGTTCAGGGATCTCGGGCTGGAGCCCGAGGTGATCATAGATAAGGATGGCAGGATGAGCGAGAAAGCGGGGTTTTTAAGCGGCCTCCCAGTAGAAGAGGCCCGTAGGAAAATCGTTGAAGCACTGGAGGCAGGCGGGTTCATCCTCAGGAAAGAGCCCGTACAGCACTCAATACCCGTCTGCTGGAGGTGTAAGACACCGACCCAGATAATCACGACTAGAGAATGGTTCTTGAAGCAAGTCGAGTTCAAAGACAAGCTTCTCGAGGTAATCGATAAGATCGAGTTCAAGCCGGAGTTCCACAAGAAGAAACTTGTTGCCTGGGTTAACAGTGTTTCAACAGACTGGCCTATAAGCCGCGACAGATACTACGCGACCGAGGTACCGGTCTGGAGGTGTACTAGCTGCGGGAGCATTCTCTTACCCGAGCCCGGGAGGTACTACAGGCCCTGGAAGGATGAGCCGCCGTGGGATAAATGCCCTGTGTGCGGTGCGCCGAGGGACAAGATTGTAGGCGAGAAGAAGGTTTTTGACACCTGGTTTGACAGCAGTATCTCGGTCTTGTACGCTTCAGGCTACATGCATAACACAGAGCTGTTCAAGAAGGTTAAATACACTCTGAGACCCCAGGGCGTCGACATCATAAGGACGTGGCTCTACTACTCGATCCTGAGAGTATACCAGCTGAGGGGAGAGCCGGCTTTCAAGTGGGTTAGGATAACGGGCATGGGGTTGGATGAGAAAGGGGAGGAGATGCACAAGTCCAAGGGGAACATCATAGACCCGGAGCCCTACCTGGAGAAATACGGTGCCGACGCTTTCAGGTTTTGGGCTGCTGCCAGCGGGAGGCTGGGCTACGACTACAGGTTCTCCGAGCAACTGATAAGGACAGGGTTGATGTTCGCGACGAAGCTGTGGAACATAGCGAGGTTTATATCAAGCTTCCCTGAGCCAGAGGACTACAAGCTGAGGCCCATAGACGAAGCGACGCTAGCCTATCTCAGCAGGGTTGTGGAGAAGGTTGACAAAGCCTACATGGATCTAGACGTGTACGAGCCTGTCCACGAGATATACCAGTTCACCTGGAACTATTTCGCCTCACACTACTTGGAGCTCGTGAAGTCCAGGGCTTACAACCAGGACGGTAGCTACAGCGTGGAGGAGCAGAAGGGGGCCTGGTTTACTCTACACTACGTTTTGAGGAGCGTGTTGAAGATGCTCGCGCCTATAATGCCTTTTATAACGGACACGATTTACAGGGAGCTCTACCATAAGAGCGTCCACGTGGAGGAGTTCCCGAGGGCGAGCCCAGAGTTCCTGGCGAAAAGTCCTGAATTAGCTGAACTCGTTGTAAACATAGACTCAGCTATATGGGGCTACAAGAAGAAGAACAACATGCGGTTAACAGACCCGTTGAAGAGAAAAGTCTACCTGCCGAAGAGCGTGAGCGGGGTTCTCCAGGAGCTGGCTTCTCTCCACAGACTAGAGGATGTTGAACTATACGAGAACCCGCCGTCAAACGCAGTTGAAATAGGCGCCGGCGTTTTTATCAGCTGAACTCAGCCCAAGTTTATTTCAACAGGCCTGCCTCTAGCCGGGAATGATACATTGTACACGGGGACTGAATCAACCATCACCTTCTCGTAGAACCCCCTGTGGGCGTGTGCGTGAATAGAGGCGTTGAAGCCACCTTTAACGAGGATCTTCTCGAGCTCCGGCGAGGCAAGATAATCCCATATGCCGGCGGGTTCCCCAGCGAGGTTCTTGAACGTGACCCCGTAGTGGGTTAGTAGAATTATAATCTCGCTCCCCAGCCTCTTGCACTCCGATGCCAGCTCGAGGAGTTTACCGGGGAGCCTCCTATAATAGTCTTTCAAACCCGGGAGATTCCTCTCCTGCCACTTCGTCGGCTTGTTCAAAGCACCCCGGGAGCCTACGATGCAGATTCCCCTGCCGCCGGCGGTTGCCACGTAGATCTCGTCGTTCAACCACTTTATCCCCGGGTACATCCTCCTGTACTCGTCCTCGAACCCGATGTACTCCTCGTTCCCGAATACTGCGATGACAGGTGTTGAAGCAAACTTCTCCAATAGCACGGTGTACACTGTATTAAAAGCCTTCACGTTGTTATGCTCCACGAGATCCCCTGCCAGGAGCACTAGGTCGGGTTTAACGCTGATTTTCGCGAGGGACTTGATGAAGGGTTCCGCGTAAACCGGGGCGTGGATGTCGCCTGTCGCTAGGATTAAAGGCATCTCGACCACTCGATAAATTATAAAAGCCTAGTTCCACCATTTAATACATCACATGCTTTGCTTGGTGGATGGCCATGACAATAGGCTTGCTGAAAGGTGTTGAGAAGCCTGGGCATAAAGGATGGACTACTGTGAGGTGCGCTATATGCAACAAGGAGCTGGACTTATTCCAAGCATACGAGACGAAGGACGTGTTCTACTGCCCCACCTGCGTGTCGAAGGGTAGGGAAGCCTACTTCTGCAGCGCCCATGCGAGGGGCCTGCACTACAGGTGCCCCTACTGCGGGGGAGAGCTCAAGCCCTACTTCCCTCTGGAAGAATCCTACCGGCAACAAAGGCCTTGATAGCCCTCCTAGGGCATAAGGGGAGGCAGGCTAGGCAACCAATACACTTCGAATCGTCTACCCCGATACCTTTGTTTTCACTGATGTAGAAGACTCCGAGAGGGCACAGCTCTACGCAGAGCAGGCACTTGTCGCACTTCTCCGGGTCAACGACTATTTTAACTACCATAGAGATCCGTTACTCAGCTCAGATTAATGAAGGTGTTCTCGAAGTTAAAAACCAGAAGGGTGGCAGGGTTGAAGTTGAAAGCAGACCTCCACATACACTCGGTCTACAGCGATGGGAGAGACCCGCCTAGCGTGATAATACAACAGGCGATGGCCAAGGGGTTTAGCGTTATCTCCATAAGCGACCACAACACCTTCGAGGGTTCCATGAAGGCGATCAGGCTCCTGCCTAAAAGCGGGGTCGACCTCCTGGTCATACCAGGCAGTGAGGTCAGGACTGATAAAGGCGACGTGCTGGTATACTGCGAGCATCCATTCGAGACCCCTTTCAGGCTCCTAGACCTCGTTGATAAAGCCCATGAGAACAACTGCCTCGTGGTCCCAGCCCACCCCTTCGACTTGTTCAGGCTTGGCATAGGGGAAGCAGTTTATTCTGTGAGGGGGTGGGACGCTATTGAGGTCTGGAACGCCTCCTCCACGAGGAAATCGAATAAAAGGGCACTGGAGGTTGCAAGGGAACTGGGCCTACCGGGCTTAGCCAACAGCGATGCCCACGTCGCCGAGCAGATAGGCTCAGCGTACACTATCATAGAAGCAGGCGACCTAAGCGTAGGGGAGGTGATGGAGTCGATTAGGAAAGGGATGGTTCAGCCCCACTTTGGCTCGAGGGGCGTTAAAGCCACGTTTAAATGGCTGGAGTGGAGCCTCGAGAGGAGAATTAGAGGCGTTTTAGAGGGCCGTGGAAGCCAATGTCTGGATTGAGTTTACCTGGGATTAGTTGCGGATAGCTTTCCACCTAAGGCTTGAACTTACGGGTTCCCACCCCCTACGTGTTTGTTCACGGGTAACGGGCCTCTAGCTCGTGCTACCGTGTTAAACATGTATAGGAGCGGTGAAGGCAGGGAGGGCCCGTAGAGCCGGGGCGGCCAGCTGGGATTTATCGTGGGTGCATCCATGCCCTGGGGGAGCCTAGGAGGCGAGCAGGCCCTCGTAGACGCCTAGGAATGTTAACACCGCAAGCTCCTCTACATACTCATTGAAGCTGAACCCGCGTCTCCTGACTTCAACGTCGAGCTCCAGCAACTTCTTAGCGGCTTCTCTGCTCGTCAGACCCATCTCCACTATCTCCGCAAACGCGTGCTTCAAGTCGCTGGGTATTTTATTCGCGATTAAATCGAGGTATGTGGCGAGTATGCTCGCCTCCACACTCCTGTACTTCTTCTTATAGTTGACCATGTTCTTCAGAAGCCCCACCACAGCGTATTCACGAGTGTCGAGTAGCGTGAAAGCAGGCCACTTCGACGAGAGGGCTCTGAAGACCTCGCTCAGAGAGACGCCTTGGCTAACCAGGGTGACCCCAGTCAAGTCCACTGAGGATAGGTGATCCAGCATGTCCGTCCTGTGCACGCTCTTCAACGCGTCGAGAAAAGCCCTCGCATCCCCGGGCCTGCTGGAGGATAGAAGGCTTTCGATTATCTGCTTGATCTGATTGCTCTCCCTCAGGATGCTTTCAGCCCCTGTGTAGCCCAGAGAGAAGATGAATATCAGGCTGGGCGCGATCATCGAGGGGAAGACTCTTCCCTCACACCACCTAAACGCCTCTCTGAAAGCCCTACCTAGAAGCTTGCCGATCTCGACCGAGGGGAGGGAGAGATCCCCTCTCCTAACTCTCTCCCCGAGAGTAAACGCGTCGCTGGCCGAGTCAAGTGTGGAAATGCTGTTGCAGACTAAACTTATGGACTCAGGGTCGGCGCGTAGCCTATGATACCCGCCTGGTTTGACAGGGGTGTTCACGGCCAGGTAAACGCCGTATATATATGATTTGACTACGGAGCTCAAACCCATCACATCTTCAGGGTTTTTACCCAGGTCACGAGGGGTGATCAGGGTGAGAGCTCTTCCCCACGTCTTCGGGCGGTTTACTAGTCATCATCTCACTTCCTAACTTTATCGGCAACGTGTCTTATAATAAATTTCGCCGGGTCTACACCGGTCGCCTGCTTCAACCCATGCCACTGCGGGAAAGCGTTGACTTCGAGAATGAAGAGCCCACCCGTCTTCTTGTCGAAGGCCAGGTCGACTCCAGCGTAGTCGAGCTTCAGGGCTTTCACAGCCTCGACAGCTAGTTTAAAGGCCTCCGGGTAGTCGCTCTCGCTGATAGCCTCGCCTCTAGCCCCCTGTGCGATGTTCGTCTTCCATTTCCCCTCAATAATCCTCTTCATACCGGCTACAACTCTATCGCCGACGACGAAAACCCTCAGGTCGAACCCAGGTTTATCCAGGAACACTTGGTAGTAGCTTGGGAGGCCCATAGAGGTCAAACCCCTACTCAGCTGGAACGCTATATCCGGGTCTTCAACGAGCGCGGAGCCGAGACCCAGGCTACCCATTAGGGGCTTTAAGACAGCTCTCCCAACTCTCGCAGTGTACCTCATCGCCGTAAAGGGGTTTTCGGTAACCATGGTGTCGGGGACTGGTAGACCTGAGGAAGCCAGTTGCATAAGACTCCTCCACTTGTCTCTAGCGATAACCGAGGAGGCTGGGTCGTTTACCACCGGTATCTTTCTAGCCAACGCCTCCAGCACGCCCATCCTCTTCATGAAGACCTCTAACGACATAAACATCCCTACCCCTCTTAGGATGGCTGCGTCTATGTCGAGATCCCTGTCGTGGTATTTTACGACGATATCACCGCCTTTAATGTAGGAGTCGAGCCCTTGAACCCTAATGTACTCTGTCTCAATGTTCTGCTCGGATGCAGCCTTCATTAAGTCCATGGTAGACTCGGACAGCGTTGACCTGTAGTGGATAATGCCAATCTTCATCTCGTGTACAGCCTCAGGGAGGCTAGGCCTGTAATAAACAGTGCCAATATCAGGCTTGTTGCCGTGAACTGAGAGTAGTATGAGCCGCTTAAAACATAGGCTAGTAAGGCACCCAGCCCCATGAAGACTGTGGATAACGCGACTAGAGCTGAGGTCTCCCTCACGCTTTTAACGTAGTCGGCATACTTGGCTAGGTATATGATGGGTAGGATGATCAATACTAAGCCGCCTACAACACTGTAAACCCCAGGGTTATAGGATATTAGGAACCCGCCTATTCCCATGGCGATTAGAGAAGTGTACACTAGCTTCCGCTTGAAATACTTGGCACCCGGCATTGTTCCTCTCACTCAACTACACGTTTATACTGGATGCTTAAAAAGATTTCAATCTGCTTACGAAGAGAGCGAGTATCCCGACGTATACGAGAGACTCCAGCGGATCAGTATTCAACTGCAAGCCGTGTACTCTACAACCCTGGTGTGTCAACTCGACTACTCTCTTCTTCACAAGGAATTCCTCCACGCTACTGGTCAGCAGTAGTACAGTACTTGACCCCGGTATTTGATCCAGGGGTGTGTAAACCGATCTTACACCAATGTTCCTCAGGGCCTGGGAGAATAATAGGCCTGCTGGCTCAAGCATTTTTGTCGAGGAGACAAATAGCTCTCTCTCAGCGAGGATTTTCTCCAACACGTCGGAATATTTGCGGGCTAGCTCCTCAGCTATAACGCTGAAGCCCTCTTCCCCATGCTTCTGGAGATTCACCCCCCTCCTGCCCAGCCTGTCCTTGAAAGCGTTGGAGTAGAAGCCGAATACCCCTATAGCCTCTGCTAGAGAAGCCTCAACTTCATCCCATACCTCGAGGTAATGCAGGTTCCTGAAGCGGTTCAGGGCCTCTCTAACCTTGGAGTCCTGCGGAGACGGGAGGAATACATGTGCTTCCAGGCCAAGGGAGTTCGCGGTCTGGAGGAACTCGTAGACGCTTGGGGTGTACGGGTTTGAGGCAAAGGCTATTACCGAATCCCCCTCACGGTAGGGGGCTATATGGTAGATCACACTGCCGAAGTCGCTCAGCAAAACCATCCTGGAGGGGTTTAGGATGGTGTTGAACCAGAAGACTAGTGAGGCGGGCAGGTAGCCGAGCCTATCATACGACACTACGAGGGGGGCTTCCAATAGAATGTGTTGAGGCAGACTGTTGATGAGATTAGAGGCTTTCCTTTCTAGGCTGCCCAGCCTCTCAACAAAATGTTTTAGATAAGAGCTGTCTCTAAGCTTCTGCAACAACTACACATCCGCTCATCAGGCTTATCAGGTATCTTCTTCACGATCAAAGGTATTAAACTCCTAGCCTTAACAGTGTTCTCCTCCATAACTCTAACAACTTCCCCGGCTGTAACAGGCCTCTCAGCCCAGACGTCGTAGTCAGTAACCATCGCTACTGTAGCATAACATAGCTGCGCCTCGCAGGCTAGGTTAACCTCTGGTACAAGAGTCATCCCTATAATGTCTGCCCCGAATACATCGCGCCAAACCCTGCTCTCAGCCCTCGTGCTGAACCTGGGGCCCTCGATACACAGATATGTTCCCCGCGTGTGTACCACTAGGTTGGGCACTCCCCTCGCAACCTCGATCACTATCTTCCTCAAGTGCTCGCAGAAGGGGTCGGCCATGCTGACGTGGGCTACGACCCCGCTCTCGAAGAAGGTGAAGTCTCTGACACCCTTCGTCATGTCTATGAACTGGTCTGGCACAACGAAATCCCCTGGTTTTATCTCCTCGCGTAAGCTACCGACGGCCGCGAAGGATACAACCCATGAAGCCCCGAGTGCTTTAAGAGCCCATATGTTAGCCCTGTAGTTGACTCTGTGGGGAGGTATCCTGTGCCCCCTCCCATGTCTGGGTAGGAACGCTACCCTCCTACCCTCCAGCTCGCCGACGACAATCTTATCACTCGGCTCCCCGTAGGGCGTGTAAACCTTGTGCTCGCTAACATTCTTTAGCTCCGGGATGCTGTAGAGGCCGCTCCCACCGATAATAGCGATCTCGGCTTTAACAGGGGGGTTGACCAGCATGGCTACGCAGCCTCGACCACATATTTCTTGTTTTCCTCATTGTACTTCAAGAAGCCTTTCGCGACCAGCATTTCAAGGGCGTCCCTGTAGTAGAAGCCCCCCACGTCCACCCCATACCACTCCTTAAACGACTCAACCACCTCCTCGAAACTCCACTCCTTCTTCCCGGTCTCTTTCAGTGTTTCAAGCATCATTCTCTTTATGAACTGGTAGGTGTCCTCAAGTCTAGTCCACGGGTACTGGAACCACCACCAGTCTTTGACCTCGATGTAGTAGTAGTCTGGTTTAAACTTCGCTACACTACTAATCCACTGTAGTGCAGCCGTCTTCAATTCATCGGGCCTCCAGTTCTCGAGGATGAAATCCCTAGCCAGCTTGAGGGTGTCGCCTGTGTCAACTATATCGTCCACTACGAGGGCTTTCATGCCCTTTAAATCCAGCGTGTAAGGGAATTTTATGATGGCTTTCTCCTCTGCTTTAGCCGCCTCAGTCCAGTGCTGGCTCTGGATGCTTACCAGGTTCTCGACGCCCAGGAAGTCGCATAACAGCCTCCCGGGGACGTACCCGCCTCTCGACAACGCCACAACCAGGTCGGGCTTGAAACCGCTTTTCTTAACCAAGCCGGCGAGGCCGCGGGACCACTCGACGATCTCGTCCCAGGAGACTAACTTGACCTTAACCCGGGCCATGGATCTCACAAATTATTAAAAAATGGCCCCCGCTTATAGGATTTACGTTGGTGATGCTTACGAGGAGGAAGGCCCTAGTCCTGCTAGTAGTAATGCTCGCAGCGTACGGGCTAGTCTACTTCCATAGAGTGATGGCAGGGATCATGAAGGATGAGATAGAGGGGTTTGCCAGCTACTACAATGTGGATCCGAAGTTCCTGCTCGCCTTCTTCCCCTCGGCCTACTTCTACGCGTATGCCCTCGCACAGTTATTCATGGGTAGCCTCGTCGACGCCTACGGTGTCAGGAGAGTGGGCGCCTTAATGCTGGGTTTGATGGGTTTGTCAACGGCCCTGATGATGCTCCCATCACCCCTAGCCCTCATAACGGGGAGAACCCTAGTAGGCCTCTCAGCCGCTGTAGTCTTCGTTAGCACCCAGAGAGTCGCCTCACTATACTTCCCGCCGACAACCCAGGCGATAATAACATCCCTGCTCCTCATGACCGGGAATATAAGTGCCCTCCTCGCCACGTACCCTCTCAGGCTCTTCCTCACAGTATACGGGGTGGTAGCCCTCTTATCGCTACTAGCCTTGATAGCCTTCGCGGTCATGGCCCTTGTATACCTAATAGCATGGGATGCCGGGACAGCGGGGAAGGGGCTTGGGCTGAAGGAGGTCTGGAGGAAGCTCGGGCACCTCTCCCGTGAGAAACATGCTTGGGCAACAGCCCTGGGCGCCGTCGCATCCTACGGGACGGGGACGGCTTTCCAGGCCGCCTGGGGCCAGGACTTGATCTCGAGGGTATTCGGGTTCGACAAGTACGCGGTAAGCATTTACCTTATGATCCTGGCGTTATCTTTCACGATTACAGCGCCGCTTGTAGGGGTAGTAAGCGACAGGGTGATAGGTAGGAGGAAGCCAGTCCTTGTAGCCTCTGACACAGTCTCCGCTATCTCCTGGGTCGCAATAATACTCTCAATCCTCTTCCACAACAATGCCATGCTACTCTTAAGCCTCGTTATACTCGGGGTCTCCATGGGCCTGCACATAGTGGCGCCCCCAATGGCTAAAGAACCATACGGGCCGGACTACTCTGCTACCGCGACGTCATTCTTCAACCTAGTCTTGTTCACAGGGATAGCCATCCTACAGAGCACGGAGCCCTTTATAGGACCCCTATTCAACTCCCTGCTAAGCGCGGTTGTCTCGGTGATCGGATTAGCGGTAGTGCTGGCATGGTCTCGTGAAACCCTCAACTCTTAGGGACAACTACGATTTTCCCGGGCACAGTGAAAACCCTGCCTCTAACGTGCATCAATATCCTAGCTTTCTCCAAATTCCAGCCGTATCTCTCGTAGAGGTCTCCCCTAACATGGATAGCGAGGACACGTGCGAGGACTAGAGTGACGGATTCAACGTCGAGGAACCTCTCCGCCCGGCACTCGAGGAACCCGTACGAGCCTTTGACACCGGGTGTTCTAATCTGTTTCGACGGCTCTGGCTCAAGCTTCAACAGCCTCCACTTATCAGTGTTTTTCCCGCTGAGGCTACCGGCCCGGTAGACTAGTGTAGCGTGCTCCTCCCCCATGACGTTCACTGTAAACTCCCCTGTTTCAACGATATTCTGGTGGGTCTTGGTCTCCTTGTCCAACGCAAGGGCTATGATGAAGGGGTCGTCGCTCACCGGCATAACCCACGAGGCGGCCATCGCGTTGAGTGAGCCGTTTTTATCCATGGAGACGATGAGGTAGGCTGGTCTGGGATGTAAGACGTGGTACTCGCCCGGGTCTATTGTGATGTAGGGCTGGCTATAGCCCATGTAGCCCCACGCTCTATCTCGCGGGTTATGGGGTTAGTACTGAATAATTAAAAACCCTGGGTGACAAATAAAGAGACTGAGCGGGGGTGCCCGAGCTAGGTCAAAGGGGCCGGGTTGAGGACCCGGTGGCGTAGGCCTGCGTGGGTTCGAATCCCACCCCCCGCACTACTCAACTATATTAGCATTGTAGCCCAATACGCTTGACCTGGGCTGGTAGCTTGGTTCTAGACGGGTTGAGGAGGATAGTAAGGAATTTCCTCGAGTCGAGAGAGTACGAGGAGAGCGTGGACGTATTTATCAAGGAGTTGCAGAAGGAGCTTATCAAGAGCGACGTCAACGTTAGGCTTGTAATGGATTTGACTAAGAGGATTAAAGAGAAGGCTTTAAGCGAGAAGCCTCCCCCAGGCTTGACTAGGAGGGAGTGGTTTCTAAGCATAGTCTCCGAGGAGCTCGTCAACTTGTTCGGAGGGGCGGAGAAACCCCAGGTGAAACCCCCTAAGAAGCCCTGGGTTATACTGATGGTTGGTCTACAAGGCTCGGGTAAGACGACTACGGCGGGTAAACTAGCCTACTTCTACAAGCTCGAGGGCTTTAAAGTAGGGTTAGTGGCAGCCGACACTTTTAGGCCGGGGGCCTTCGAACAGTTGAAGACACTAGGGGACATGGCGGGTGTTCCCGTCTACGGTGAGCCCGGGTCCCAAGACGCCGTCTCCATCGCGGTGAAGGGCGTCGAGTTCTTCAAGGAGAGGGGTTTCGACATAATAATCATCGACACCGCGGGCCGCCACCACAGGGAGGAGGATCTCCTCCTCGAAATGGAGGATATAGCGAGGAATGTGAGGCCGGACGAGGTTATCCTGGTCTTAGACGCCTCGATCGGCCAGCAAGCCTTTGAAGTGGCCTCTAAGTTCCATAAGAAGACACCCATTGGATCGATAATAGTTACAAAGCTCGACGGCACGGCGAAGGGGGGTGGAGCGTTGTCAGCTATCGCTGCGACAGGCGCCAGGATAAAGTTCATCGGCGTGGGGGAGAAGATCGACGAGCTGGAGGTCTTCGACCCCAAGAGGTTTGTAGCGAGGTTGATGGGTCTAGGAGACCTGGAAGGCTTGTTGGAGAAGGTTAGGAAAGCCAAGGTCGAGTTAACCGAGAAGGATGTCCAGGATATACTTGAAGGTAGGGTCAACATGAGGATCGTGTACAAGCAGCTGGTCAGCCTCAGGAGGATGGGGCCGTTGAGAAAAATCTTAGAGATGATACCGGGTATCCAGTTGAAGATGCCTGCTGAGATAGACTCCAAGGTGCTCGAGGATAAGATGGACAAGTGGGTTGCCGCAATAAACTCGATGACGTACGAGGAACTAGACAACCCGGAGATCATAGATAGAAGTAGAATCAAGAGGATCTCCTACGGTGCCGGGGTTGATGTCGAGGACGTTAAGATGCTCCTGAAACAGTACGAGGCTGTGAAGTCTCTCTCGAAGCAGTTGAAGAGGCAGAAGAATCTCCTCGCGAAGATGGGTTTTGACGCGAAGAAGCTTGGAGATTTAGCGAAGAGCTGACCACCCATGCTTATTTCCCCCGCTTAAATTAACTTACCCTCCGACAGCACAGTGGATCGAGTGGTGGCGGATGAGCGGGTCAACTCTCGAAGACATCCTTGACTCGGCTGAGCGAGTCCTGGCGAAGTACCCTCTATGCGACCACTGCCTTGGAAGGCTTTTCGCAAGGCTAGGCCGGGAGCTAGGTAACGACGAGAGGGGGCGCGCGTTGAAGACCCTTCTAGCTATGAGGTTCACCCTAAGGGGGAATGAGCCTGCTGGTGAGAGGGACAGGGAGGTCTTGTCCACGCTGGCCAGGAACGCTGGCGAACCCTTTACAAGGCTCTACCTCAAGCTATACGGCCAGCGGGTCGACGCTGAGAAATGCTATGTGTGCGGAGGCCTACTCTCACGTAGCTTATTCGACGAGCTTGCCTCGAGGATTACCGGCGAGCTTAAGAAGCTGGACGCCTCCACTTTCCTAATCGGTGTAAGGTTAGGGGAAGAGGTCTTCGAGAGGGAGCTTGAGGTATTGAAGTTATTAGGCTTGAACTACAGCGAGTCTATTAAGAATGAGATTAAAAGAGAGGTTGGGAAACGCGTTGCCTCGATAACCGGGCTACAGCCGTCTTTCACAAACCCCGATGTGCTGGCCATCGTCGAGTTCCCAAGCCTCAGCGTCTCCATCGACATTAAGCCAGTATACTTGAAGGGTTTGTACTTGAAGCTTGGCAGAAACATATCTCACACCCCGTGGATCACGAGAGAGGGCGTTAAGAAATACCCGCTCAGTATACAAGAGTTCCTGGACGCCAAGTTGAGGGGGCTGTTTCAAGCCGAGAAAATCCTCATACACGCTGCCGGTAGAGAAGACGTGGATGCACGCATGGTTGGGACTGGAAGGCCCCTCGTCGTCGAGGTTGTGAGGCCTTTGAAAAGAAGGGTTGAGATAGGGGAGTTGAACAAGCTTCTCCACGCGGGCGTTGTATCGGTTATGATAGAGGGCTACGCGGCACCACGGGATGTAAGAGTCGTCAAAGAGGTTGTCGGGAGAAAGGCTAAGGTGTACAAGATCCTGGTGTTGCTAGAGGGGGATGTTGGAGACGACAGGCTTGAACAACTGGAAAACTTCTTCAGAAACAGGGTTGTCACGCAGAGGACTCCGACCAGGATATTGAGGAGGAAGAAGGATGTAGCCAGGAGGAGGAAGGTCTACGCTGTCAAAGCGGTTAAGCTCGGGAGGAGGATGCTTGAAGCGCTCGTCTACTGTGAGAGCGGCTTATACGTTAAAGAGCTTGTCCACTGCGACGGCGGGAGGACAAGCCCCTGCTTCCCAACCGTACTAGGGGTTGGGGCCCGGCCTCTCGAGCTAGACGTACTGGGCTTCGCTGAGAAACCCGAGTAGAGTTTTAAAAGTCCAAACAAGAATTGTCTTTTCAATGCTTACAAGGGTATAAACAATGGTGAAAGCACCTAAAGGATACAGGCATAGGACGAGGAAGGTTTTGAAGAAGAGCGTGAGGGAGAAAGGCGCTGTACCATCCCTTAGCAGGCTCCTAGTCGAGTACAAGGAGGGCGATGTAGTCCACATCGATATCAACCCGTCTGTCCACAAGGGTATGCCTCACAGGAGATACCAGGGTAAAACAGGCGTTGTCGTCGGGAGGAGGGGGAGAGCCCTAATCGTGAAAGTAAAGCTTGGCGAAAAAGAGAAAACGCTTTTCGTGAGGCCGGAGCACGTGGTTAAAGCCGGTGCCGGTGGGTAGGTTTGAGTAGAGTTGTCAAGATGAACATCATCGAGCAGAAAATGCTATCGAATTCAGAGGCAGCTGAGATACTCCGCGGGGTTGTTGAGAACATAAAGAGTAAGGAGGGCAACGTGTCCCCTCTTCTAGCTAAAACACTGAACTACCTTGAAAAACACTCCAAGGTTAAGGGAGGGGAGAGTGTTCAGTCTGCTAGAATGTTTCTTAAAGGGCTTGGCTTCAAGGATGAGACGATAGTGATGATACTGAATATATGTCCGAAGACGATTGAAGAGCTAAGAATCCTGCTGGACTACGAGGAGCGGTATGTAGAGGAGAACGTGTTGAAGGAGACGTTAGAGTACTTGAAGAACATCTGCTCATAGGGGTAGTTGCCTTCGGCTAGAGAAGGGGATAAAGCTAATATTAAACTCTTTCAAGCTTTATAATAATGGTAGACGGCGAGAGAGGTCTGAGAGATTTTGTCCAGAAGGCAGTTTGAAGCGAGAAGGGAGGCAGGTAGAGAGCCTGCTATGTATGTCATAGACTACTTGGAGACCGGGAATCCCTCGGATAGGCATTTCGAGCATAGAAACCAGCCTTTGGTTCAGGGGGTCGGGGTTAAATTCATCTCTCTCCTTGAGGCAACACCCCTCCCAGCAATTAGGATAGATATCCTTGAGAGAGTCGATTTAGGCCCCCACAGCAAGGTTAAACACATCCTCCACGTCTCATACGACGACTTGACAAGCGTGGCTAGGGCGAACCTCCCTGAGGCTTTGAAGAGGATTGTGTTGGAGAACGAGCGGGTTTTCGTGGACTTCTTCAACATATCGGAGCCCATCAACATCAGGTTGCACGCCCTAGAGTTACTCCCAGGTATAGGAAAGAAGACTATGAAGACCATCCTGGAGGAGCGGAGTAACAAAAGGTTTGAGAGCTTCGCGGACATCAAGGAGAGGGTGAAGATAGACCCCGTTAAAACAATCGTGGAGCGCCTGCTGAAAGAGCTCGTCGGTGGCGAGAAGTACTATTTGTTCATAAAGCCGAAAGAGAGGACGATGGGCGAAGTCTACCTAGGCTACTTGGAGAGACTGCATGGAGAACTATATTAGCAGGGGAGACCCCGCTAGTTTCCCCATCATCCTAAAGAGGATTCTCGACAAGGTGAGATCAGGCGACTTAAAGCTGAGGAGGAAGCTAAGCCAGCATATTACCTCAAGCCCCCGTGTGGTTAAATGGATCCTTGACTCGGTGGACAAGAACGTTGAGGTGCTTGAAGTAGGCTCTGGAACCGGTATCTTAACCTACTTCCTCTGCCACAACACTAGGAGGGTTGTTGTAGCAGTCGAGGTTGATAAAACCCTAGCCGAGTTCTCCGCCAGCATAGTCGACTGCCCTAACACCGTAATCATAGTGGGGGATATACTAGAGGTCGATGTGGAGGCGAGGCAGATCGTCTCAAGCGTCCCCTACGGTATCTCCAGCAAGCTCCTGGCCAAGATAGCTAGGAGCAACATCGTTGAAAGGGCCGTGTTGATCCTCCAGAGAGAAGTGGTGGACAGAATCCTATCAGGGCCCGGTACCGGTAGCTACGGGAGGTTGAGCGTGATGGTTAGACTGCTCTTCGACGTTGTGCCAGGGCCTGTCTTTCCGCGCTCCGACTTCTACCCGAGGCCACGGGTAGAGTCGAGGGGAGTTATCCTGGTCAGGAGGAGACTCTACGATGAGGAGGTGGCGTTGATCGAGGGTTTGACAAGGGCGATCTTCCCTTACAGGAGGAAAATCCTCGGTGGTGTTGTAGAAAGGGTCTTCAAGATTGAGAGAGAGGAGCTGAAGTCGATCGGCCTCGACCCTAATAGGAGGGTTGAGGAGCTGGGGGAGGGCGATCTCGCACGGTTGGCGGGCTTCCTGAGGTCAAGAGGATTGTTGTAGACGGGGTAGTATTGTCTGTTTTGAAAGACGTCTACGAGCCTAGTGATGACACTTGGCTTGCATCCAAGCTACTAGATTACTACAGGGGTTCAAGCCTCTTCAAGAAGCTGGATGTGTGCGTTGACATGGGCTCTGGGACAGGCTTCCTAGGCTTGTACTCGCTTGTCAAGGGGATCTGCGGGAGGGTCATATTCATTGATATAAATGAGAAAGCCTTGGCGAACACATCGCTGAACCTAGCTTTGAACAATCTTGTAGGCCGCGGCCTCGTACTGGATTCTTCGACTGGGTTGAGGGACTCCATAGCCGGGCTAGTCGTCGCAAACCCCCCTTACCTACCCGGCAACCCCTTGGACGATTTGGATAAAGCCTTTTACACGGGCCCGGAGGGATACGAGGTGGTTGTAGAGTTCATCCACGAGGCCTGCAGGCTTCTACGTGTAGGAGGCTTTCTGGTTTTAACGTATTCCAGCCTAAGCAACACCAGGGTTATCGAGGAGGAGATCGCGAAGTGCTTTAAAATAAATAGGGTGGAGTCTAAACGTTTCTTCTTCGAGGAGTTGAGAGGCCTCTTACTAGAGAAGACTGGTGTCCATGTGTGATAATACGTGTAATCCTAGTTGGGAGCGAGGGCGCGTACAACCTTGGCGTCATCGCGAGGACTTGCGTGAACTTCGGGGTTGAAGAGCTCTACCTGGTCAAGCCGATGGTTGAAGTGAAGGAGGCTTTAAACTATGCTGCTCGAGCAGCAGACTATCTCGCTAGGGCTGTAGTTGTGGATGACTTGGAGGATGCTTTACAAGGCGTCGACTTATCCATATCTACCAGCGACGAGGGCTTCTCCAGGGGGGATGTTTTAAGGCAGGCTATAACACCCGACAAGCTCCAGGATCTCTTAACCTCGCGTAGAGTCAGCAGGCTGGGGGTTGTATTCGGCCGTGAAAGCACCGGGTTGACTAGGGAGGAGATAGCCCGGACAGACTTCCTGCTGACTATACCGGCGAGCCCCAGCTACCCTGCTTTAAACGTGGCGCAAGCAGTCGCAATAGTGCTCTGGGAGTTGTGGAAGATTAGGGGGAGAGAGGCGTCCAACATACCTCCCCTGGCCTCGAGGGAAAAGCTAGACAAGATCGTGTCCATCCTAGGGGATTTAACCGACCTCGCCGTGACCCCGGAGGACAAGAGGAGGAGGGTTAAGACCGTGTTGAGGAGGGTGGTCTACAGGTCTGGTTTATCCGAGCTTGAGGCGAGAGTTATTCTGTATATGTTGATGAGGCTGAAGAGGAGGCTGAAGAATTAAAGTGTCGAACCCTACTCAGGGATGATTGTTGAACCCGGGTTACCTCCCTTAACCATTTCCAACAGGTTGCCCGGCTTCTTATAGCTGGCTATCTTAATGGTAATCCTGCTCCTAATAGCTATGTCGAGGGCCCTCAGATCTATGAGGGCGTAATCGCCTGGTATCTGCTTGGCTTCAATCAGCTGTGCCAGCCGAGAGGCCTGGATGACTTTCACAGGCTTGGCATCCGGGTGTAACCTAGGGTTTCTATCGTACACGTAGTCGACTGCTGAAAGGTCGTACACTTCGTTCAACCCAACCGCCTCAGCGACCTCGAGGAGAACCGAGGCCGTGGACTGCCCTGGCATTAAGCCGCCGAGGACGACCACTCTACTCGACTCGAGGGCACGTAGCACATCGCCAAGGCTCGTCGGCACGCCAGGAAAGGCTAGTGGCTGGAGCGCCGCTGCCAGCACCAGGGCGTTCAGCCTGGACGCCTCAATCCCGATCTCGTCGAGCCAGTAGTTGGATGAGACGCCGATGCTCCTCGCGAGAGCAATGCTCTCCCTTGCAACCCTCCCCCCGCCGGCTACAATCACCATCTTGTACTCCTCCGAGAGCTTTCTGACAACCTCCACTAGCTCTGTCAGCGCCTCCTTGTCATCGAATATCTTCCCTGTAACCTTGAGGGCAATAGTCTTCAAGCAAACACCCTTCTTTAACCAGGTTAGATTAGCTTTTAAACAATAATAATGCTTCAACCATAATTGGAAGGGGTCTACTCTTTGTGCGGGATTATAGGGGTTTGTAGCGGACCTGAGAAAAAGTTTAGTACGGGCGAGATCGTCTATAAAGGCCTCCTACGGCTCGAGTACAGGGGCTATGATTCAGCTGGCGTTGCCTCAGTAGAGGAGGGTACCCTGAGAGTGCTCAAGGGGAAGGGTAAGATCGCCGAGTTGGAGAAGAAGCTCGGCCTCAGCAAGGTCAAGGGGAGTGTGGTAATAGGCCACACGAGGTGGGCTACACACGGTGCTCCAAGCGATGTGAACGCACACCCCCACACCGACTGCACTGGGAGGATAGCCATAGTCCACAACGGGATCATAGAGAACTACAGGGAGCTGAAGGAGGAGCTCGTGAGGAAGGGGCATGTCTTTAAGAGTGAGACGGACACGGAGGTTGTAGCACATTTAATCGAGGAGTTCTATAGGAGTGGGGATAAGCCCTACGAGGCTTTCAAAAAAGCCATATCGATGATCAAGGGTAGTTTCGCGATCCTCGCCGTGTTCGCGGATGCGCCTAGCATGATCTTCTTCGCCAAGAAGGACAGCCCTCTCGTAATTGGGCTGGGCGACGGGATGAACCTGGTGGCGAGCGATATACCTGCCCTACTCGAGTACACTAGGAGGGTTATAACCCTGAGGGATGGCTGGGTTGGCTTCATAACAAAGGACAACGTCTTCATAGAGGAGCTGGGTAAGGGGCCCGTGAACCCGGCCGACTACGTGAGGGTTGTGGAGTGGAGTCTCGAGAGCGCGAGTAAAGGAGGCTACCAGCACTTCATGCTGAAGGAGATACACGAGCAACCAAGAGCCCTGTTAGACACACTGTACGGCTTACGCAGCGACCCAGCCCTCAAGGAGGCAGCCGAGATCCTCGCTGAGGCTAGGAGGATCTTCATCACGGCGGCCGGGACAAGCTACCACGCAGGGCTCCACTTCGCCCTCACGGTCGCTAGGATAACCGGGGTTCTAGTCACGCCTTTCATAGCGAGCGAGTACGAGTCGTACAGCCGTGTAGTCCGGGAGGGGGACGTGCTGATAGCTGTGAGCCAGAGCGGTGAGACCATGGACACGCTGAAGGCGGCTAGGGCTTTCAAGGAGAGGGGTGCTAGGCTGATAGCAGTGTCGAACATTATTGACTCAGCTATCCCGAGGGAGAGCGATCTACCCCTCTACACTAGAGCCGGCCCAGAGATAGGTGTCGCGGCAACCAAGACTTTCACAACCCAGACCCTACTCCTCTCACTCCTCGCCGTGGAGCTGGCCGCTACCAGGGGGGACTTGTTGAAGTCAGAGTACGAGGAGTACGTGGGGGAGCTCGCTAAATCCAGCGAGTACGCCTCCAAGTCTCTTGCCTGGAACGAGGGAGTCGCGAAGAAGGTTAGCGAGATGTTGAGGCTGAAGCACAGCATATACTACCTCAGCAGGGGGATCGGATTGCCGACAGCCATGGAGGGGGCTCTCAAGATCAAGGAGATAGCCTACCTCCACGCGGAGGCGTACCCGGCCGGCGAGTCCAAGCACGGGCCTATAGCCCTTGTCGAAGAGGGCTTCCCAGTCGTATTCGTGGTTCCAAGAGACCAATATTATGAGAAGCTGATCCTGGGCAATATCCAGGAGATGAAGGCCCGAGGAGCCTGGGTGGTTGGCGTGGCCCCGGAGGACACGAGCCTCCGAGACTTGTTCGACGTCTTCATCAAAGTCCCCGCCTCAAGCTGGATTACAACTCCTATAACACATACACCACCCCTCCAGCTCCTAGCGTACTACACCAGCACGCTGAAGGGCTACGACCCGGATAAACCACGCAACCTGGCTAAAACAGTCACGGTGGAGTAGGTGGGAGGCATGCTCAACCTCGTCTTAGCCGCAGGCAAGCCGAGTCCAGATCTAGGCGTCCTCGTACCGCCCCGCTCGAACAAAGTCGTCTTGAGGGTTCTAGGTAAACCGATCATCTACTACCCGGTGAGAGGGGTCTACAACGCCAACAAGTCGACTGTACACGTCGTTTACAGGGCTGGCGAAGACGCCGTGCCGAGAGAGGTATCCGCCACAGTAGACTACCCTCTCGAGTTCATCGAGCAGGAGGCCGGTGAGAGCGTTAGAGAGGCGATACTGTCAGCTAAAAGCAGGCTGGAAGGCGACGACTACTTCCTCCTCTCCTTCGGGGATTTAATAGTAGACCCCGAGGCCTACCTGAAACTCGTGGATACGCACCTAGAGGAGAACCCGGACGCGACTATACTGGTCGCCCCCATTGAACCACACAACGTTGAAAACTACGGTCTCGTCTCAGTGGATGAGAACTGGCTCGTCAGGAGGGTGCTCGCCTCAGGGGGGAGGACGGCTGAGGCAGTGTACACTATGGCCGGGGTCTACGTTCTCCCAACCCGTATCCTAGACTACCTTGAGAAGGGCTTGAACCTCCCCGAGGCCATTGAAGCCCTGGCCCGGAGCGGGAGGGTGAAGGCAGTGCTGTGGACTGGGACTTGGGTTGACGTGGGCTATCCAGCCGACCTTCTTGAAGCAGTATACCAGCTACTATCCAAGGTTAGGGACGTTGAAATATCCGGGAAGGCGGTGGTGGAGAAGACGGCTGTTGTAGAGGGGCCTGTTATAGTTGAGGAGGGGGCTTACATAGACCACTACGCTGTCGTGAAAGGGCCGGCCTACATTGGTAGAGAAAGCTTCATCGGAGCCCACTCCTTCGTGAGGGACTACGTTGACCTAGGCGAGAGGAGCAGGGTCGGGGCTTTCAGCGAGGTGAAGTACTCGAGCATCCAACCCTACTGCCTAATGGACAGCAAGGCCACTATACTGAACTCGGTGCTAGGCGGCGAGAGCGTGATCGGGATAGGCGTCACCACCCTCAACGTGCTACCATCCGAGGAGGCCCCGCCTAGGCTTAGGGAGCACGTCGTGAGGAGAGGGGTGTTTGAGAGGAAGATGGGGGCTGTCATAGCCTACGGCGCTAGAGTACCCCCATACACGGTTCTCAGCCCGGGAGGCGTCTACAAGTAGTGGGACCACCTTGTTTAAAGACCTGTGAGAGTGGTTTCATGCTCGGAGTGAGCGGGGGTTGAGGGTTGGAGGTCATCGGCGTAGTACACTTGCCTAGACTCCCTTACGTGGACGTGAGAGTAGACTTCGACTTGAACGCCCTCCTCGAGAGGGTTCTAAGAGAGGTTTCAATACTCGAGGAGCTGGGCTACGACGGGGTCATAATCGAGAACTACGGGGACTCACCCTACCCGAAGCGGGTGAGGGATCCCCTGGCCCTGAGCGTCATGGCGGTTGTTGTGAGGGAGGCCGTAAAGTCCACTAGGATGAGGGTGGGGGTCAACGTTCTACGGAACTCGGGTAGAGAAGCCTACGCGATAGCTGTCGCCACCGGGGCCAGGTTCATTAGAGTGAACGCTTTAACCGAGACAATCGTCAGCGACTCGGGGATAATCGAGCCCGAGGCACCCAGGCTTAGAGCCCTGAGGTACAACTACAAGGGGGTTGAAGTATACGCGGACATCCTCGTCAAACACGCGGGTAGCCTCACACTACTCGCGGAATCCCTCCCAGGGAAGGCCCGTGGAGGGGAGACGGAGGTGCTGAGGGAGATAGTGGCCGACGCCGTGGAGAGGGGTGGTGCGGACAAGATTGTTGTAACAGGCTACAGGACGGGGGAGGCCCCTGACCCCGAGTTCGTGAGGAAAATAAGGGAAGTTTCCCCCAGGCCCCTGATCCTCGGGAGCGGCGCCACGCCGGAAAACATAGGCATCTACAAGAAGCACGTCGACGGCGTTATCGTCGGCTCTTTCATAAGGGCTGGAGGCAGAGCCGGGAACCCGCTCGACGAGGAGAGGGCGAGGGCGTTTATAAGAGCCGCGAGGGGTTGAACCCTTAAAAAACTTTGGGTCTCAAGACCGGGCTCAGATGTTGTGGAGCGCGTAGTCGACTGCCGCTTTAGCGTCTACTAGGCCGTACCCGTAGTACGGGTCGTACCCGTTCCCGCTCAAGTCATCAGCCGTGTAGGTTAGAACGTAGTACATCTGGCTCGGCGTCAACTTGGGCTTACCCGCCGCAAGCCTCAGGGCTTGTATCAACGCAGCTATCGCTGACACGTGGGGTGTAGCCATAGAGGTTCCGCTCAAGGTGGCGTACTTGCCGCCCGGGTAGGTGGATAGTATGTTCACGCCTGGGGCGACCACGTCCGGGTACATGTTGCTCCAGCTCGGGACGTTACCGTTCGAGTCAACTGCGCCCACAGCTATCACCTCCTGGTATGCGGCGGGGTAGTCTGGTGAAGAAGCCCCCTCGTTGCCCGCGGCGGCTACTAGCACGACACCGTAGTTGTAGGCGTATTTCACCGCGTCGTGGAGAGTAGTGCTGTCGGAGGAGCTCCCGAGCGACATGGATATAACGTCGGCGTCATCGCTTGTACCAGGCGTGCCGTCGGGGCCTTTAGTAGCCTCGATTATACCCTTCGCGATATCGCTCACGTATCCGCTCCCAGACGCGTCCAGGACTTTGATAGCGTACAAGAGGGCTTTAGGCGCCACGCCGGCAACGCCCTGCCCGTTCAGCCTAGCCGCTATGATGCCTGCCACGTGGGTTCCATGCCCGTTGTTGTCGTAGCACTTCGTCAGGTTTGTACCCCTGTAGAAGGTGGCCCCGTTGTTCAGTGAGACTACGCACCACGTGACAGCCCCGTAGAGGTCTGGGTGAGTGTAGTCTATCCCGGTGTCGACTACGGCAACCCTGATGGTGGAGTAGTAGCCGTACGCCGCGTTCCCGTAGGACGAGCTGTAGGAGCTCCAGACATTGGGCGCGTTAACCATGTATATATTCCACTGCACCTCACCGTGGGCTTTAGCCGGCTTGTCGACCTCCACGGTTATAACGCCTTTGATCTTGGAGAGGTATGAGACCCCGCTGGATGGAACCGATACCACGATCGCCCTTATCTCCGGTATCTCGCTTATGAGGCCTCCTCCAAGACTCTTAGACAGGCCGATGACCTGGCTTTTAACCAGGTTGTAGTCTGCTACAGGGCTAACCCTCACTATAACCCTCTGGTAGCTGGCTGGCGCAGCGGAGGCCTCTAGTGAGGTCGCGAGTATAGTGGACAAGAAGAGTAGGACTATTGTTAGTACAATCCACTTCCTCATACCCTCACCAGGAGGTTGGTTTTTCCGGGCAATCGGGTATATAAGCTTTTCCCCCAAATCGAGTAGAAATGCAAGCTAACCCACACTTGTTCGCGTAGAGAAGGGGTCTCTAAATATCTACATGTATAGAATGTATATACAGCCAATTGAGCACGGTGACCGCGGCCCCCGTGTAGAGCCAGGTTACGGTGAGGCCCAGGCTCTTCTTAAACTCTCGCTGGGTGTTCAAGGGGTTAGGTTTAGCCCGAGCCTCCCCCTTATACGCTTCTCGAGTTCCTCAGCCCACCAGGGCTCCTTTACGTCCTGGACAACCCTCCCCCTGTCGTAGGGCTTTATATCCAGGACAGGCGTCCCGTCGAATAGATCCAGGTTGTCCACGTATATCCTATTCCCCTCCACGCTTCTAACCCTGAGTATAGAGAGGGCTAGGGGGTTAGGCCTGGCCGGGCTGTCCGTCGCGAAGACGCCTACCTCGGGGAGGTCGTCTATTTTTACCCCGAACCTCAGGAGCCTCCTATGCTTAACCCGCAGCACCCTCCTATCCTCCTCCCTGGTCTTGTGGAGGTAGGCTATCACGAATATGTGGGAGAAACCCTCCAGGTTGAGAAGCCCCTCAGCGTACTCCGGTAGAACCTCAATGTAGCCTGGGACACCCAGGACACTGTTCTTAACCTCCTCGTCCCTGAAGCCGTGCCGGACGAACCCGATCGGCTTGAGGCATATCTCCATCCCTAAGAAACCCCGCTGCCTCCACCCCAGGATTCACGGTAACAGCAGTGCACTTTTATCAACATTGTCACTCCCTGTCGTCGACCGTTAGGATAAGTAGAGTTGAACCCTTGGGTTGCGGCTTAGAGAGATATAGGGGATAAAACCCCACGCGATTGGGGGCAATTGCTACATTTAACAAATGTGTAACAGCCTCGTCAAGCCTTGATCAAGCCATGAACATAATACCACCATAAATCCCTAACAGTTTATTGCGTGATAATGGAATATATTGGAGTCCATGGCGGCATATTTGAGTAAGCATGGTTTCAAGGGTGGCCATAACAGGGTTCAAGACTTACGTGGTATTACATACCTGGCTTGATCTAGGCTGG
>JAEMPJ010000019.1:0-3638 GCA_022759365.1 Thermogladius sp.
TGCTGGGGGCTAGCCGTGCTCCTCCTCGTTGGGTTGCTCCAGCTCTACTAGCCCTCCCTTCTCGAACTCCTCTAGGACAGTCTCCAGCTTGACGGGGGCCTTGGGCTTCTCCTTGAACCCGAGTATCCTGAAGCCCCTTGCCTTCAGGTGGCTGAACGCCCCGGGCCCGATCTCGTATACTATTACTGTTGAGACGCCCCTCGCGGAGAGCGCCTCGGCTATGGCCTCAGCCCTCCCCCTGCCCTCGAGCCTTAGACCCGGGTTGTCGAATACCTCGACCACCCTCCACCCATCCGAGACCTCTACTACCGCGAACTTCCCGGCCCTCCCGAAGTGGGGTATCAGGTAGAGGCTCCCCCTAGACTCTGCGACTGGCAGGGCGACCCTCATGGCCTCAACCGTAGAACCTGTATATCGTCGGCGAGTTTAAGTAGAATATGCCTAGTGTAAGCAGCCTGCCAGCGTTCCTGACCAGCTCCCCCAGCCTACCCCAGTACTCCCTGAGTGACAGCAGCGCACCGTAGAACAGGGCCCTACCCCTAAGGCCCGCGAGCTCTATCTCCAGGAATATCCCCTTGAGAACCCCCTCGAGCACACGGGATTTAACAAGCCCCCACCTCCTCAAAGCCAGGATCAAACCCCTGCTCTCCAAGGGGAGCCTGCCCCACACGCCTAGGCGGAGGGCCTTCCTGAAATACTTCTCCACCAGATCGCCCGTGATCCTCGATGGGAGGAGTATCTCGGCTACAACCCTCCTAGCCTCAGCTACAGCGACCTCGCTCAAGCCCTCGCTAGCCTTCTCCACAAGGCCCTCCGCTACAAGCGTCATGGAGAATGCGCCAGCAAGAATTATCCAAGGGTTTATCGAAGTTAAAAACTTTGGGAGCGTGCCCTCCAGCCCATTAGTTTCAGCCTGGCGGCTTCTTCAACACCCTCACTGTGTGAAGGGGTTTAATGGAGGAGCTCCTGGCCGCAGCCCTCTCACTCATGGTTACATTAGCCGGCTTCAGCCTAGTCCTAGCCTCAGTCTACAACGCCGAGAACGCTCTCGGGGGAGCCGGCTTCGAGCAGGGCAGGCTCGTCTACGTCTCCTACACAGGGGGCTACGTCTACGCCTTCTACCAGGGTGTCACCGTGGGCTTGAAAACCCCTGTCGAGGTCTACGCCAACGGCTCCTGGACTCCCTCGGCCACACTATACAACGGGGCCTTGATCAGGGCCCCGAGCACTGATGGGAGGCTTGTAGTCGAGACTGATCGAGGCCCCCTGGTGGCTTCTCCATGAGGTCTGTCAGCACTGTCGTCGGCTTATACCTCGCTTTAATAGCCTTGCTCGCTGTTGGGCTGGCCCTCGTGGGGAAGCTGGGGGAGTTCTCGAGCTACTTCAACTACGCTGCCAGTAGAGCCGGGGACGTCTTGAGCGAGGAGGCCAACCAGCCCTTCATGACGCTGGCGCTGGAGGGGGACGATTTATACCTGAACGTGACCCCTCTCAGAGCTTTCAGCGCGAAATACCTGATCCTGGAGTTCGCCAACAACACTCTAACTGTCAGGGAGCTGGGGGAGGTAATCTACAACACGACCCTGATACCCCTCGTCTACAACTACAGCGGCGAGGTCTTCAAGCCCATCCTGGTCACGGGGAGCGGGGTCGCCTACGTGTACACGCCTGGGAGAGACCCGTTGCTGGCAAGCCTGAACCCGGGTCTAGCGGGGAAAGTCTACGTGGACCCAGAGGTGGTTTCAGCCCTTAGGAGCCTGGCGCTAAGAGAGGTAGGGGCCTTGAGGCAGGTCTACAACCCCTTATTAAACAAGAGCGTTATAGTTGTAGCCGGCTTAACCGAGCTGAACTACACGAGAGTAGATGCTGGGCTGAACCTAACCCTCAACTTCAGGATAGGGCAGGCCGTCAACTCTTCTACAGGCGAGCTCTGCCCCGCGCTCTTCCTGGACAGCCCTCAGGGGTTGATCACCCTCACCCTCTTCTGCCTCTCCCAGCAAGCCGGCTTCTTCGACAAGACAGCCTACTACGGGAGGCTCAACATAGGCGGCTACCCCGTCGACTTGTATGTCGAGGCCTTCGGGTTGTACAAGGGGTACGCTTACTACTGGTACCCCCAGCCCTCGGCGGGCACTATTGTACCGGTGTCAGCCTTATACGTTGCGCTGAGGTTCAAGCCCCTGGGCTACTACACGGTTGTCTTAAACGGGTCGGCGAGCCTTAGCCTCACCCTCCCCGGCTCGCACGTAATACCGTTCTACTCACCCTACACTAATGTCTGCGGCACAATACTAGACGACTACCTGGGCTACCCTGCTCTAACACCGGTTGTGCTAGCGCCCTCCTCCACTTTCACGGCGAACGCATCCTTCAGAGGCTACGTGAACGCGACTAACATCTACGGCGGCTTCAACCAGACTAGGCAGTACCAGTTCACGAACGCTACCCTGATAGGTGGGCCAGCCCCCTCATACCCCGGCTCATACCAGCCCCTGTACACTGCCTACGCGAGAGGCTTCTTCGAGACAAGCGACTACATCGTGATACTCGCCGGTGGCACATACCTCATCCCGCAAGGCTTAGTCGACCCCCAGATTCAAGTCAAGCTCAACGTGACCATCACGCTTGATACAGCCGTATTCATACAAGACCCCTCTCTCAGCATAGACGTGCCCGAGGCTAGCAGTATTCAGCTAGGCAGCCTAGTAGACTACAGCACCCCAGGCATCCAGGCCCGCTCCTGGTACAGCCTCTTAGACTACCTCACGCTAAGCTACTTGAGGCCCAGGGCCTACGCTGTGTTGGAGTTAGGTGGGTCATACTCGACGGCGCTGAACCAGGGCGAGCCAGCTGTTGTCTACTCACCCGGCAGGCAGCTCACCCTGATAGAGCCCCTAGTCGGGGTCGCGGTTGAAACCCTGTGGAACGTCTCCTGCACCGGCGTGGACATAAACCTCACGGTAGGAGCCCCGTTCTGGTTTAACATAACAGCCTACTCCCTGAGACTGCCTACCCCAGGAGCCCCCTCACCCCTCACGCTCAGCATCTTCAACGGGACGCAGGACGATTACATCGCCCAGCCCCAGAAGCCGGCTGTGGCGGTAGCATACGGTGGCTATTTACAGGAGGTCTTCGCCTACGTTTACAGGGGTTTCAACACAACGCTCGTGAACAACCTCAACACGAGTCTAAGAGTCGTGCTGGTCAAGCTGAGAGCAGTAGGCAACAGCCTAGTCCTAGACCTAGGTTCAAACCCGGTTTACACAGCCATAGTAAACCCCGGCCCAAACTACATCACGATACCGGGGAGCATCGAGGGGGGCTTCTACGCGCTGATCGCCCAACCCCTAGACGAGTACTCGACGCCGCTACCACCCGAGATAACCCTCCTCTACGTTATTTAATCAGGTAAGTCAAATACGAAGGAGTAGGGTTTGAGGACATCGGTAAAACAGGTTTAAATAATTGAGTGTAATGACTTTATATATTGGCGGGTACTCTATGAACGCGTTAACTAGGCTACAGGTTGTATTGATCGTTATTATAATCATAATAGCCGCTGTGGGAGCAGGCCTCTACCTCTCCTCCAAGGGCGCGCCGAGCCCGACCCCGACGCCAAGCCCCTCTCCAACCACCGC
>JAEMPJ010000019.1:3738-6584 GCA_022759365.1 Thermogladius sp.
ACAACCACCACTACCCAGGCTACGCCTACTCTCACGATAGGCAACACTACTATAAGGGTGTCGAGCGACCTAGCCAACTTCGTCGCAGCGTGCAAGTCGGGTAGTATACCGGCTGGGAGCGTGGAGATAATATTCGGGCACGCACTTGCGAGCAGCGAGATACCTGCCTTCAACAAGGTTATACAAGACTTCATGAACGAGTACCCTTGCATTAAAGTCACTGTTAAACCGTACGCTGACATGAACACGCTGAAGTCATCCGTGATAGCCGCAGTCGCGGTAGGCCAGCCGGGCGCAGGGCCTGATGTATTCACGTGGGCCCACGACTGGATTGGGAGCTTCGCGGACGCCGGCAGGATTGTGCCCCTAGACAAATACCTGCCACCCGAGTCTATACAGGATATCAGGAGCCAGCTACTCCCAGTGGCCGCCACGGCTGTGACGTACAAGCTTAAGATGTACGGTGTACCATACGCCGGCGAGGCCATAGCGTTGATAATAAACAAGAAGATGGTCTCCACGCCCCCGACAACCTTCGACGAGATGAAGGCCATAATGCAACAGTACTACAACCCTGGACAGGAGATGTATGGGCTCGCGTACCAGATAGACCCATACCACATATACCCGTGGATAACCGCTTTCGGTGGATACTGGTACGACCAGTTGACTGACACTATAGGGGTTAACTCGACTCAGACGAAGCAAGGGTTGACATTCTTCATCGAGAACATACTCCCATACCTATACTACCAGGATCTAGGCGCCCCCACACAACCCAACTTATTCTTCACGCAGAAGGCGCCGATGATTATAACTGGGCCTTGGAACCTGGCCGGGATAAACCAGTCCATAGGCTTAGACAACGTTGTAGTCGAGGCCATCCCACCGATAATAATAAACGGGACTAAGTACACCCCCAAGCCTTTCAGCGGCTTCAGGAACATGTATATAACAAGCCTAGCCGAGCTCGGGGGTAAGAACAGGGTACTGGCGTCAATACTCTTCGTCCTCTACGTCGGCTTGAACGACAACGAGCTGGAGACGCTCATGGTCGGGAACGGCTATGTGCCCGTTAAGCTCAGCGTGCTACAATACCTGGAGGCGAACAAGGACAAATACCCGATAATCTACGGCTTCGCGCAGGCCGTCATGAACAGCACTCCCATGCCGAACTCGCCTAAGATGGATGTCGTCTGGAACGTCGGCACCAACCTGAACGCTATAATAAACGCCTACACTAGTGCGATGAGTAAAGGCGAGCCCCAGAGCCAGGCAATCCAAGCCGCTGTAGACCAGGTTGGGCCGCAGCTAGACCAAGCCTACGCTAGCATAATGCAGGCCCTCTCCACGACAACCACATAATTTTTTCCCGCAACCCTTTCACGGGAGGTTTCACTAATGCCCCCGCGTAAAACCAGGGCCGAGATACTCTACCCTAGGAGAGTAGCCTACACTCTAGTCTTAGCCAGTATAGTCCTATACCTCTTCTTCTCCATCTGGCCTATACTGTTCTCGATCGGGATAGCCTTCACCGATGCCAACGACGTGAAGATAGCCCCCAACCCCAAGCTCGTTGAGTCTATAAACAACGCTATAGCCTGCGCTACAATGCTCAGGGACAACACCTCCTACATGCAGGTAGCGATAGAGGTGGTTAGGAGAGCGGAGTCCCTGCTGGGGTCGATAAACCAGAGCCTGGCGGACATATACAACATGACGGCGAGCGGGGTGAGCCCCTCAAGCCTCGAATACCAGCTCGCGGCCTCAGACCTGTACAACAAGGCGAACCAGTTGCCCAGCATACTAAGCGACTTCGAGAAAGCGTTCAACTGCACCCAGCTAGGCTACCCGACGGATAAGACCGTTGTGAGCTCGGATGTAGAGTCAAACCTTACGAGGCTGATGGAGTTGTCCTCATACCTCCCGACCCTCCAGGACCCTGGTAGAATACTGAACTTGACCTCAATGGGCTTAAACATAGTGTCGTCGAGCATATCTTACTTCAGGTCTATTGAAACAGACTACAAGGGGTACTTCAATAAGGTTGTAAGCAGCCTCGAAGCCGATAAGAGCAATGTCGAGTTGCACTTCACAGGGTTAAGCAACTTCCAGAAGCTTTTCACAGACCCGAGGTTCATATACTCGCTCTACAAGACACTCCTATTCGTTGCGACCAGTGTGCCCCTTAAAGTAGGCGTGGGCGTCCTACTAGCCTTCCTCTACTCAACCCCACTAGTCTACGGCAGGAGGGTTTGGAGAGGGCTCCTGCTCACACCCTGGGCTCTCCCAATACTGCTGTCGGGCATGATGTGGAAGTACATATTCTATCCGAGCGGGCCGATGGGGCTGGCCCTCCACCTCGACATAAACAACAACGAGTGGCATGCCTTCCTAGTCTACAACCTGTTCGAGATGTGGCTGGCATACCCGTTTATAATGACTGTGACCATGGGGGCTCTATCAGGTGTCTCAAAGGATCTAATAGAGGCATCCTACATCGACGGCGCCAGCGTCTGGTTTAGGATGAGGAGGATAACCCTCCCGCTTATATCGAGGCCCCTGGTGCTTGCAACAATCCTCACGACAGGCGCCTCACTCCAGGCATTCATGGTCCCGCTTCTAATAAACGGTGGCGGGCCAACGGAGACTATCACCGTGCCATTCCTAGGGTCGGCGACGGGGAACGCGAACGAGTTTCTACTCCTCTTCGGCTACAACAGGGTTACGATCGACAAGCTCTACGGCTACGCGGCGGCAACCTACGTGGTCGTGGTCTTGATAATACTTGCATACGTAGCGTTCTGGTTCTACTACAGTAGGAGGGGTGGGAGAGGGTGGTGAAG
>JAEMPJ010000019.1:6684-8841 GCA_022759365.1 Thermogladius sp.
GTGGCGTACGCCTTCCTCATGTCCATAATGGGCAAAGAGGGAATATTCCTAACCAGCTTAAGCCAGCTGGCCACCTACGGCGTAAACCCCTGGAGGTACCTCGACGTCATCAGAGACCCCGAGTTCGTTAAATCCCTGACTACAAGCATTATAGTGGCCTTCCTAACAATCCTGGTGTCGGTGTTGGTGATAACGCCAGCGGCCTACGGCTTCTCCAGGTTCAGGTTCTGGGGGAGGGACTCGCTACTTTACGTTTACTTGATCATGAGCCAAGTTGGGGGAGGCTTCGGGATAATGGCCACGGTGGCACTCTACATCTTCCTCCTGAGGTTGAACGCCATGGGTGTGCCAGTGCTAGGCAACATGTTCATACTGCCCGTCATATACACCTCGGGCCAAGTCCCCTTCATGACCTGGCTTCTGAAAACATACTTCGACAGCCTACCCAAGGAGCTTGATGAAGCAGCGTTCATGGATGGGGCGAGCTGGAGCACGATAGTGTTCAGGGTGATACTACCAGCCTCGAAGTCTGCTCTCATAATAATAACACTGTTCTCCTTCATGAGCGCTTGGGGAGAGTTCATCCTAGCCAACTTCCTGGGCGTGAGCACGCTAGCCCAATACATATTCTACACAGCCTTCGGGGCCAGGGGGCTGGAGCTGCCCGCGAGGTTCGCCGCGAACGCCATATTGTTCGCCATCCCGACAATAGTGATCTACGTGGTAGCCCAGAGGTATATCGGGGAAGCCATGAGGATGGGCGCTGTAAGAGGTTAAAAACTAGATTATAAGCCTACCCGTTTTTTTATCGAACACGAGGATCCTCCTGGGGTCTAACACCAGGTACGCTTTATCCCCTGGCTTAAACCCGGCTTCACCTAGAATCCTGGCTTTAACGAGCTCGTCGCCGAGCCTCGCTGTAGCTATAACCTCGGAGCCGAGGTTCTCGATGACCTCTATAGTGGCCTCCACTACACCCACCTCTCTAACCTTCTTGCCTGATACAAGCAAATGCTCAGGCCTTATACCAGCGTAGACCTCGCTGACACCACTCCTCGCGATCTTCGACCCAAGCTCGGGGTCGAGGGGTAGGGTGAATCCCGGGCATGAGAGCTGGAACGTGGTTTTAACTCTGCCCGAGCCCATTAAACCGCCTGAAATCTCCTCGGGGACATCGTACTCCACAAGACTTGTCTCAGCGAGAGTACATGGGAGGAGGTTCATTGGAGGTGAGCCTATGAACGTGGCCACGAAAGTGTCGGCCGGCTTATTGTACAAGTCGCTTGGCGAGCCCACTTGGAGTACCCTACCAGCGTTCATCACCGCAATCCTGTCAGCCATGCTCATAGCCTCCACCTGGTCGTGCGTCACGTATATGGTTGTAATCCCGAGCTTCATCTGGATCTTCTTCAACTCAGTCCTCATGGTCACCCTCAGCTTGGCGTCCAAGTTGCTTAAAGGCTCGTCCAGCAACCAAACCTTCGGCTTACGGACTAGGGCTCTAGCAAGCGCAACCCTCTGCTGTTGCCCCCCGCTGAGCTGGGATGGGTATTTATCCAAGTGTTCTCTAATGCCTAGGAGGTCTGCTACCGAGACGACTATCCTTTTTATATCCTCCTCTGTCAAACCCATGCTCTTCTTCCTAGCCCTCAAGGGGAAGGCTATGTTGTCGAAGACTGTCATATGCGGGTAGAGAGCGTAGTTCTGGAAGACCATTGCCACATCCCTGTCCTTCGGGTGGACGTCGTTTACAAGCCTGTCATCAATGTACACTTCGCCTTCATCAGGGGTCTCTAGACCTGCTATAATCCTCAGCGTGGTTGTCTTGCCGCAGCCTGAGGGGCCGAGGAGAGCGAAGAACTCGCCGTCCCTTATATCCAGGCTCACGTGGTCTACTGCCACAACTCTACCATACCTTTTAACGACGTTGACGAGCCTTACACGCGCCATCTAGGCTACCCTCTCACCTGTAATAGTAGTGTATTAGGTTGGAAAAACCTTGTTCTACAACTACTTCACCTTGAACCACAGTGCAACCGCCACCGCTAGAGCGGCTACTACTATGATTATTATGATTACCAACTCGGTTGAAACTCCTTGAGGCTGCGTTGTGGGGGTTGCTGTAGTAGTGGTAGTCGTGGCTGGAGGCGTGGTTGT
>JAEMPJ010000019.1:8941-30591 GCA_022759365.1 Thermogladius sp.
GCTGCGTTGTGGGGGTTGCTGTAGTAGTGGTAGTCGTGGCTGGAGGCGTGGTTGTTGTTGGCGTCGCTGTAGTTGTTGTCGTAGTAGACGTGGTTGTCGTGGTTGTAGCCGCCGTGGTGGTTGTCGCCGGCGGTGTCACTGGAGGCGTAGTGGTCGTCGTGGTCGTAGTCGTCGTAGTAGTTGTCGTAGCAGTTGGCGGGGTGTATGTTGTGTACGAGGGCCCGAACCCGACGATCGTCGCCAGCTTCCCTGTGTTAGGGTCGAAGGAGTTCAACATTGTGTACTGATCCTGCGCGGCCGGGGCCAGTATGTCGAAGACGAAGGGTGCGACCCCCTTGGCTACTGCTAGAGCATACTTGTCGCCCGTCCCGCAAACCCACTGCTCGGCATCCACGCTGAAAGCCCTTACTTTAGTAGAGGAGTAGCCGTCGTAGCTTGTAACAGCGACAGCGAACCTCCACTGGTTGATGTTGGATAAGTCGAGTAGCATGCTCTTAGGCACCTCTGCTATAATAGAGTTGGATGTAGGGTCAGCGTAGACTCTGAACCCGCCTGTGTCCTGGACTACGACGGTGTCGTTGTAGTAGTATAACGCCGCCCTCTCACCCTTGGGCACAGGGTCTGTGCCCCATCCAGGGGCTAGCAGGAGGGCTATATGCCAAGCGCTGTCGGCGGATAAGTTGACGTTCAAACCATACGTGTCGGTTCTCCCACCGCTCATAGTCGTGTGTATGTATATGTGCACGTACTGGAGGCTCCAGCCGTTAGGCCCGCCCCAAGGATTGCCGCCCAGGTTTGCCAGGGTGACTACGAACACCAGTTTATCGCCGGCGTCGACGACCTTGAACTCGGTTAGGTCGAAGACCCCTCTAGCAAACACGTTTGCCTTCGGGTAGACGTAGCCGCCGGGCCCGTCGTCGTCCCCCGCAGGATCCTTCATGTCGAAGACGACAGCGCCCCCGACACCACCCCTAGGAACTTGAACCAGGTATACCAGGCCGAGCCTTGTAGCAGAGCCTACTAGCTGGCCTCCCGAGTAGGATGCTACTGTAATGTAGACTTTATCGCCCTGCGTGAAGTTGAGCATGCTCCAGGGTACGACAACGTTTACTAGTGTACCATTGTCCTGGACAACATTACTGGATGCGTTGCCCAGCTTAACCCAGCCTCCCCTACCATCAGCCTCCAGCACAGTGGCCTGGCCCGTAGCCTGGTCTACTCTAACAGCGTAGACCAAGTAGACGCCAAGGTCTGCTGTGCTGTTCTCCGGGAGGGCGTTGTAGCCAGGGCTGTACGGTGACAAGCTGACCTTCGGGGAGGGCATGTAGAAGACGGCTGACCCGCCTGTGCTGGATGGGGTGAAGTGTGCTGCGAGGTAGAGGTTGTTGGCGTCGACGGCCACGTACGCGTAGTCTACGACGCTCGGCTCAACGGGCACCACCAAGCCTGTGCCGTTCGAGGCTAGGCTACTCCAGTCTGCCAGCTTGTTGTTGAGGACGTTGCCTGAAACAGGTTTAGGCACGTTGGGGTTGAGGTACCCAACGGGCTGCCCGTCCGGGTAGGCTGTCACGTTAAGATATGCTGGAGGCGTTAATCCTGCCAGCAGGTAGGCCTGCCTCAGGAAGCCCTTGAAAATCGGGTCGAAGGTCTGGGGTGAGCCTGTCTCCCCGCCATACCACCACCACCAATCGCTCGCCTCAGCTCTCAGTAGGTACTCCACGACGTCCTTGTTGACGCTCATAGCATCCACGAGGCTTGAGACGCCTAGCTTAGATAAGATGTCGCTCCTAGCCTTCGCAAGCCACATCCATGCAACGTTCTCCTGCCTATCCCCGATCCAAATAGCAAGGTTCCCGCCCCAAGAGCCCTCGGGTATCCTCCCCGTGACTGTCTTAGTGGGTAGCATCGAGTACCCGTCGCCGTAGCTGTCCGGGGGTATATTCGATATATCCCTCCCAGCCAGGTCAAAGTACTGGTACTGCTTCAACGGCAACTCCCTAGCAGTGTTGGGGAACAGCTTTATGAACTCGCCTGGGGTTATAGTCTTGATAACACCCTGGCTCTGCAACTGCTCCAGCGTGCTGTACAGCTTGTTGAGGAAATCGTCCCCGAAGCTAACGTAGTTCTCCCACGGGTTCTCGCCGTCCAGGGCTATCACGATTATCCTAGGCCCTGAAGCGGTTGAAGCCGCAGACTTGATCCTGTTCACGAGGTCGTTGACAGCTGAGTCTGTGCTCCACCCGCTGTACTGGAAGCTGATCATGTTGCTTATATCCGTGTTCCTGAAGAACACGTATATCCTGGATCCATTGTAGTCAGCGTACCAGGGTACACCATAGTTGTCCACGCTTGAAGCATCCACACCCGCGGCGGCTAGAATAGACTGGTCTGTCACAGTCCAGGTGAGGTTGCTGGCCGCGAAAGCCTGGAGTACGTAGTCGTTGACGGCCTGCTCAGCGGGCCAAACACCTATTGGAGTATAGTTGAAGTACGCCTTGAACAACTCGAGGCTCCTGGCTACATGCGCCGCCAGGTCGCTGCTCCAGCCGAAGTCCGCTATCAAGGGGGCGAGCGGGTGGCTGTAGGGAACTGGGATCAACTCGACCTGCCCCCTGGCAACGAGATCCCTGTATATACCCGTGATCTTGGACATTATGTCCCTCTGGACGCTTAGAACCAGCTTCAAATCATCCCTCGTGAACATGGGTGTAGCGGAGGACTGGGCTCTCTGCATCAACTGGTATACCTGCGGGTACTGCTCTCTAGCGACCTGCGGGTCTATCCAGAACAAGTTGAACAAGACTGCCAGGTCTATTACTCTCTGAGACGAGTAGTTGCCGAGCGTGAACTGGTTTGCTACACAGGTGATGAACTCCTGCTGTGTAAGCGGCTGGGCGCTACATATCTGGAAGGCTGTTTGAGCCGCGTTCCTCAACTCGGTGTATCTCGGTATAACGTTCACGATCCTATTCCAGTTTATATCGAAGAAGCCTCCCGGTATTCTAATCATATTGTAGATGTCTTGAGCCGTCAAACTCTCGTTGTTAGCCACCTTGTACGCCAATATCTGGTAGCTGTCCATCCTACCCGTTGAAACGTAGTCTTCGAGCTGGTATAGTAGCGACCCCGAGAAAGTGAAGGTTACTTTTACATCAGGGTACTTGGATAGAATGTAAGCCATCTTGTAGTAGTTTCCAACACTATGCATCCTAACCCATGGTAGGACAAAGTACGTTCCATCAGGGCTGTAGTACCACGGCTGGTGGTAGTGCCATATGAACGCTACGTATACCGGCTGACTCTCACTTACAACCACTGGTTGTATCGACGTCAATATAGATATAACTAGGAGAATGTGTAGAACTAGTACTATCTTCCCCACTATACCACCCGTTTTTAATTTCACGCTGAAAGCTTATAACTGTAATCCAATTTTGGATAATGAAAAGCTTAAAACAATTATTTAAAGTATGATATTATTAAATCCCAAGAGATAATGTGGGTCAAGGGTAAAGGGAAGTCCATGGAGCAGGGTTTCCACTGGTTTTGCCGGAAGTGCGGTTTCAGGGAGGAGTTCGGTAGATCCTATTATTGGAAGTGCCCTAAGTGCGGTAGCCCGCTGGTAATCACAACGAGTAGGAGGTACGAGGTCTCAAAGGGCAGGGGCTTGGCCAGGTATAAGAGCATCCTACCCGTCACCCCCTCGAAGTACATGGGTGAGGGTGAGACACCGCTAGTCCAGGTCAGCGAAGAAGGTGTTGAAGTATGGTTTAAACTAGAATACTTGAACCCCAGCGGGAGCTTCAAGGACAGGGGCACCAGCCTCTCCTTGTCCTACGCCAAGAAACTAGGTTATACAGTAGTGGTAGACGACTCCTCTGGCAACACCGCTATATCCATAGCACTCTACTCGAGGGCTCTGGGCTTGAAGCCCGTCTTGTTCATCCCGAGGACAGCCCCGGAGGGTAAGAAGAGGATACTTAGATTCCTAGGCGCTGAACTCCACGAGTCTGAGAGCAGGGGTGCCGCGAGCATGGATGTACTCGAGTACTCGAGAAGCCACCCCGAGGCCTACTACGTCGCCCACACCTGGAGCTACTTCTACGTTTTAGGCGCCGCCACGATAGCATTCGAGGTTTTCGACGAGGCTGGTGTACCAGACTACGTGATAGCCCCCGTCGGCTCAGGCGGTCTACTACTAGGGTTAGCCCACGGGTTCAAGATGCTCCTGGAGCAGGGCTTGACGACGAAGATGCCTAGGATAATAGGGGTTCAAGGCTACAGCGTCCAGCCCGTGAACGTGGCTTTGAAGGGTGTTGAAACACCCGGCGAGGAGTCCTGGCTGGCGGACGGGATCATGGTTCCAAACCCGCCTAGGCTGGCCGAGATAGTCGACGCGATCAGGGAGACACAGGGGGATGTACACCTCGTCGGCAACACGGAGGTGAGGGAGGCGTGGATAAAGCTGGTGGAACAAGGCTTCCTAGTCGAGCCTACATCCGCCGCAGCCTACGCGGCGCTCGAGAGGCTTAAGTCCAGGTTGCAGGGTAAGAGCGTTCTAGTGCCTTTAACGGGATCAGGCCTGAAGATCATACCGCAGATGTGAGCCCACGGGCCCGGCCCCGCTGGCCCCTACACGGGTGCTCCACCAGAGCCATCCCGCGCCGGGCTCAGCCCCGTTGACCCATGAACGCCAGCGTCCAGGGTTAGGTTGCTCCCTTCCGGGCCTGGCCAGGTTCCCCCGGCTAAGGTGGTTCACCCCTCTCCTCCGAGAGGGGCCCCACCTCCGCTGGCCCCATGGGGCGGGGGTCACGGCCCTCTGCGCGGGGGATGGTGGGCCCGTGCAGGGGCCAACGGTTATCTGACCCTGCGGAGCAGGGTCCTACCCGCGGCCCGTGGGCAATACTATATTTTGTCAGCCGACCTTAAAAACAGTCAAGGCAGGGGTGCCAGGGCTAGGAGCAACACCGCCAGGGAGAGGGTGTTCACCGCTAGGGCCATCTTCTTAAGCCTCTCCCCGAAAAGCTCGAACACTATCCTGCCGCCGTCCGTGATGAAGAGTGGGGCCGCGTTCAGTATCGCGAGGTTGAAGTTGACGAGGTAGAGCCAGAAGAATGCCTTGACGAGCTGGGCCCCAAGGTAGACTCCCGCCGTTCTTACAAGCCAGCCAGCGGGGGGAGGCATAATGTATACTCCAAGAGTCTTATCCGTCGTATTCCTCTCGATGATAATACTCCTCGTGGATCCCTCCGGCGTCAGCAGTGTAAGGTTCAGGGTGGTGGCGGAGGTATTGGAGAGCACGCTCCTTAAATCGTCGACACTCCTCAACTCCACGCCGTTCAAGCTTAGTAGGATACTGTAGGGCTCGACGCCGGCCTTGTAGGCCAGGCTACCCGGGACGACGCTCGTCACTAGTATGCCGGTCGGCGAGGTCGCCGTGTTAAGGAGGGCTAGGCCTAGCAGGCCTAGAGCCAGGTTCGCGGCGACCCCGGCGGCCAGTACACCTATTTTAACACGCCTGCTTGAAACAGCGAATTCTTTCTCATCTATTTCCGTGAAGGCTAGGGGGAGAATGAAGGCTAGTGCTAGCCCGAACGATTTAACACCTACCCCGTTTCCGACAGCCGTCTTACCGTGGAAGAACTCGTGTAGCACCGCGGCTAGGGCTACAGCCACTATGAAGTAGACTAGGTCGAGCCCCGTTATATCGACCCCTGGAACCAGTACTCTCAACCCTCCCCTCCCGTAGATTTTGCCGGCAACCCCCTCCGCTATGACTATGAGAAACCACGCGACCGAGAGAGCGTACGATGCCGCGAAGAGGAGGGTGAGAGCCTTCCACAGCCTCCCAGCAGCCTTGACGTTCCCCACCCGGTAGACTAATATCAGGCCGTAGAGTAAACGGATGTTCCTTGAATCGAAGAAGTCCCTCCTGAGAGTGTAAGCCGCATTTAACACAGCCCACGCGGCGAGCACTACCCCTAATGCTAGCAGGGCCCCCTCCAAAACGCAACCCTTCCAGCTTCCACGCAATAAGTTTAAACCTTCGTTTAGTAAGATGAGTATGGGTAATAAAAAGTGTATCCGGGATGGTTAGGGAGAAAGTTGAGAAGAGGCCCGAGTTCCGTGAAGTAGTCTACACGCCCGAGCACTGGAGGCTCTTAAACGAGTTGAGAGAGAAGGCGAGGAACATAATGAGAGCTCTAGCCGCCAGGGGGTTGAACCCTGTCGTCCACGGGAGTATAGCGAGGGGGGATGTACACGAGAAGAGCGATATAGACGTGTTCATACCCTACACGATACCCTCATTCAAGCTGGAGCAGGTTCTAGAGGACTCCGGCCTAAGGGTCTACTCGAGGACTATTGTAATGGCTACACCCCAGAACACGCCTAAAGCCTACTACGCTCTAGACCCCGAGGAGAGAGTTGTGGTAAGCTACCCTCTTGCGAAGCCAAAGCCCCGTGAACTAGAGTTCTACAAGTTCGGCGGGATGCTGGAGCTGGATGAAATTGAGAGGGGGTTGAGGAAGCCCGGCGTAAACAAGAAACTCGTCTTGATCACGCCTAGTAGCAGGGGGCATTTTGAGTCACCTGTAGTAGGCTTCGAGAGCTACGTGGCACGGGTTGTAGGGGTGAGCGTGGAGACAGTCATGGAGAGGGTTAGAGTGTTGACTAGGAGGGATGAGGTCGGCAGGACGGGCGTCTTCCTGAAGATATATGTCCCGTCAAACATGAGCGTGGAGGAGGCTTTATCCGAGGAGGCTCTCAGGAACCAGTACTTGAGGAGAATGCTCGCCGAGAACAGCGTTGTCTAAGGTGCGGGTAGTTGAAGATACTGGAATCAGACGAGAAGAAAGGGATATACAAGATCCTCGTTGAAGACGAGGAGGATCTCTGGGTTCTCAGGAACATAATCAGGGAGGGAGACCTGGTTGAAGCAACGACTACTAGGGAGGTGAAGCCGGGTGAAGGGGGCGAGAGCCGGAGGTTCCCCATGGTTCTCAGAGTCAGGGTTAAAGACATCGAGTTCCAGGCTTTCACAGATAGGCTCAGGATTAAGGGTATTGTGGTAGAGGGCCCAGACAAATTCGGCGTCGTAGGAAAGCACCATACTCTAACTATTAAGCCGGGCGACACTGTAGTACTTGTTGAAAAGAGGCTCGACGAGTTCAGCAGGAGGCTTCTCGAGGGTTTCGCGAGGAAGAGGAGGATACTGGCTGTAGCACTAGACTACGAGGAGGTCTGCTTCGCCCTTGTAACCGAGCAGGGTGTTAAAACGCTAAGAGAGTACTACACGGGCCTGCCGGGTAAAGAGGCTGTGGAGGAGTACGAGGAGGCTCTTAGAAGGCTGTTGGATCGGGTGGTAGATGAGGTGATCGAGTACTCGAAGAACCTTAGAGTAGACGGCGTCCTAATCGGCTCGCCAGGCTACTTGAAGGACCGCGTCTCAGCCAAGATCAGGGAGAGAGGCTTCGACAAGCCCCTGCTAACCGACAACACCTCTTACGGGGGTTGCAAGGGCGTCGACGAGTTGTTGAGGAGGGGTGGCGAGAAGAGCCTTGTAGGGGAGCTGAACATGACGGCCGCGTTGAAGTACTTCGAGGAGTTCAAGAACACTATTGTAAGAGACCCCGAGCAGGTTGCCTATGGTTTGGATAGTGTTGCCAGGGCAGTCGAGTTCAACGCTGTCAGAGTGCTCCTGGTGTCGAGCAACATGCTGTGGTCTGGGCGGGAGGGGCCTGTGGACGTCAACGATGTAGTGGTAGAAGCCTTCAGGAAGGGGGCTGAAGTCTACGTTATACCCCCCGACTCAAACATAGCCCCCGAGCTAGAAGGCTTCGGTGGAATCATAGCGCTCCTCAGGTTCAGGCTACCCTATCCTCCGTGACGCACCGCTACTAAAGTTTATCATGTTTGAAAACGTTTTGATAATCAGTGCCGAGGTCTAATGATGGAAATAGAGTTCTACATGCTAGACGACACGTACGAGGTAATTGGGAACGAGCCTCACATCCTCATCTACGGGATTTCAAGGGATGGGAGAAGGATACTCCTGAGGGACAGGCGCTTCAGGCCATACTTCTACGTCGTCTTATCGGATGACGCGGATCCGAACGCGATGGCGAAGAAAATTAAGGCTCTCTCAGAACCATCCTCCCCTATCATAGACGTGAGCCCCGTGGAGAGAAAGTATTTCGGTAAGCCTGTTAAAGCCCTCAAAGTAACCACTGTGATACCTGAGAGCGTCAGGAGGTATAGGGAGAGGATCAAGGGGTTACCGGGTATTGTAGAAGTGCTTGAAGCAGACGTGAGGTTCAGCTTAAGGTACATCTTGGACAACAACCTGAGGCCGTGTGGATGGCATAGAGCTGAAGTAGCCGAGATCCCGAAGAAGCCTGGTCTAAGAGTTGAAGCCGAGTACGAGGTTGTAGGCCCAATAGTGTCCCTGGAAGACTCTACTCCCCCACGCGACCTTAGGATACTCGCTTTCGACATAGAGGCCTACTCCAAGACCGGTAGCCCGAAGCCTGTCCAAGACCCTGTTATCATCATAGGTGTTATGAACGATAAAGGGGAGTTCAAGTCCTTCACGGCGAACGGGCTGGACGACAAGGATGCTATACAGGGCTTCGTGAAGTATGTGGTAGATTACGACCCCGATATAATTGTCGGCTACAACTCGGATTCATTCGATTGGCCGTACCTCCTCGAGAGGGGTAGGAAGCTTGGGTTGAAGATAGACGTGTCGAGGAGGCTCGGAGTAGAGCCCCAGACGAGCACGTACGGCCATGTAAGCGTCCAGGGAAGGCTTAACGTCGACTTGTACAGGTTTGCCGAGGAGATACCTGAGATCAAGGTCAAGAGCCTGGATGTCGTGGCCGACTACCTCGGCGTCATGAAGAGGTCTGAGAGGACTCTAGTAGACTACACCGAGATACCAAAATACTGGGACGACCCCTCTAAGAGGAGTATCCTGTTGAAATACAATGAAGACGACGTGAAGTCCACTATAGGCTTGGCTGAAAAATTCCTCCCATTCGCAATGCAACTATCCTATTTGACCAGGCTGCCCTTAGACCAGGTTGGGGCGGCTAGTGTCGGTAATAGGCTTGAATGGTTCTTAATGTACGAGGCTATGAAGGCAGGCGAGCTGATACCCAACAGGGAGGAGAAGGAGGCTGAGCCCTACAAGGGCGCAGTCGTCTTGCAGCCTGTTAAAGGGATACACGACAATGTGGCTGTGCTAGACTTCTCCAGCATGTACCCCAACCTCATGATCAAGTATAATGTGGGCCCCGACACCATTGAGAGGGAGGGGGAGTGCTCACCGGAGACACACAATATAGCACCCGAGGTGGGCCACTGCTTCAGGAGAGAGCCGCCGGGGTTCTTCAAGAGCGTTCTAACAAAACTGTTGGAGCTGAGGAGGGCTATTAAGAGCGAGCTGAAGAAGTACCCGCCTGACAGCGTTGAGTACAGGTTGCTGGACGAGAGGCAGAGAGCGGTTAAAATACTCGCCAACGCCGCCTACGGCTACATGGGTTGGGTAGGCGCTAGATGGTACTGCAGGGAGTGCGCTGAGGCTGTTACAGCGTGGGGCAGAGACACTATCACGAGGGTGATCAAATACGCTGAGAGCCTCGGGCTGAAGGTGATCTACGGCGACACCGACTCGATATTCGTCAAATACGACAAGGAGAAAGTGGAGAAGCTGATTAAATACGTTGAGGAGGAGCTGGGGTTAGAGATCAAGATCGACAAGGTGTATAAGAGGGTATTCTTCACAGAGGCGAAGAAGAGGTACGCCGGCCTACTAGAAGACGGGCGCATAGACATAGTTGGGTTCGAGGCTGTGAGAGGGGACTGGGCTGAGCTAGCCAAGGAGGTTCAAGAAGAGATAACAGAGATACTCCTGAAGGAGGGGGATCTGGAGAAGGCTATAGAGTACGTGAGGAACGTTGTCAGCCGGGTTAAATCAGGGCTCATACCCCTTGAGAAGCTCATTATATGGAAGACTCTGACCAAGAAGCCGGATGAGTATTCAGCTGAGGCGCCACACGTGTCGGCTGCTAGGAAGCTCATGAAGAGGGGTATCAGAGTCGACGTCAACGATAAGATAGGCTTCGTCGTCGTCAAGGGCGGTGGGAGAGTATCCGACAGGGCTGAACCCTATATTTTCGTCAAGGATCCGAAGATGCTCGACGACGCCTACTACATCGACCACCAGATTATACCTGCCGCCATGAGGATACTCGGGTACTTCGGGGTCACGGAGGCGCAGTTGAAAAAAGCCTCCCAGCAAACCCCGAGCCAGAGGAGCCTACTAGACTTCCTGAAGCAGAAGAAAAACCAGTCTACATGAACTCGGAGAAGGTTAGCACGAGGATTTCCGGCGGCTTATACGTTATCTTCCCTACTTTAGCCCCCACCACGATCTTAACGTTCTTTTCCACGGCTTTATCCAGCAACCTCTGCGTCACGATCCCATCGAATACTATAGCGTTAACGTTGTTCTCCGGGAGCTTGGAGAGCTCGTCCACGAGATCCCTGGTCGGGATCCTCTTGATTTTACCCCAGTTACTGTCGTATAATATCGCCTCCAGTGTCCCCAGGAGGGATTTAATGTCCTCGACGATGCCCGCCGGCAAGGAGATCTCCTCTCTCCGAGCCTCCTCCACCTCTCCTCTAACTTTCTCCTGCGCCTGGAGTAGTTGCTGAGCGTCCTTAGACCCCTCCTTTATCAGGTTCTCAAGGTAGGTCTTGTAGTCGACGGCCTTGCTTAAAGCCTCCTCGATCTCCTTACCAGTCAACTCCTCGACTTCCTTACCCGGCGGCGCCCTGGCTATTAAGTCGACTTTAATGTTCTTCAGCAACTCTTTGAGTATCAACTCCCCCACATGATCCCCGTCGACGAAGACTATAGTCTTCTTCTTTTTAGACAGCTCTCTAATAGTCTCCGGTATCTTCCTCGCTCCCCCGATAGCGATGGCGTTCTTAATCCCGTACCTCAGGAGGTTTATTACGTCGGCTCTACCCTCGACAATTATGATCGTGTCGGATTTATCGACATCGGGGCCGGCTGGAAGCTCCTCTTTACCGTAGGAGATCGGCTCCGGGAGCTTGAGGAGCTCCTGTATGTCCTGGATTATCTCCTTTAAGTCAGGCGACTTCTCCTTACTCCACTTCTTCAATATCTCCACGGCTCTATCGATGATCTTCTTGATCTTCTCGATCCTCAGGTCTACTATCTCGACAACCTCGAGTTTAGCGTCGTAGGGGCCTACCCTATCCACGCTCTCTATCATAGCTGCTAAGAGGGCTGTTTCAACCCTATCCAGGTTGCTGGGTATTTGTATCTCCCCGACAGTCTTACTTCCCTGAACCTTAGTGTTCACGATTATCCTGCCTACCCTACCCTTATCCTGGAGCATTTTCAAGTCGAACTGCTCGCCGAACAAGCCCTCCGTCTGGCCGAATAACGCGCCGATTATATCGTGCTTCTCAACCGTGCCGTCCACTTGGATACGTGCCCTAATAAGATACTTGCTCATAAGTTCCACTCTGCGAGCCAAGATGCTTTCAAACTAAAAATGTTTTAAAACCCTAAATTAAGGTGTGGCTTCAACACCCCAATGTAAATCCTTACAGTTGAGCACAAATAAACATTTACGATGGGGCTGACCGTTGAGAGTCGGTTTCGATCCCTCAACCTATCACGAGCTCCTGATCGATTAAACACGTCTTCTAATCGAGGTCTTCCTCTCGTTAAACGTCCTTCTAATCTTCTATATCAGACTATTCTAACCCTGTTCACTTTCTTGTTAGCCCACTTGTACCTTCTAATCCTCTTGCTCCTGCCGAAGCCGCATGCAGCGCAGTAGCCTTTAGCAACGTTGAAGCTGTGTCTACCACACCTCCTACACCTGATATGAGTTTTACCACGCCCGTGTTGACCCATCGAAGTGGTTCCTTTAACCATGCTTCAGCCCCTCAGGCTTGTAGTGGTGATATAAGTACTACAGTGTCCCCTCTTATAACCAGTGTACCCAGCTTCCTGCTGGTGCCGTCTCCTTTAACCTCCTCCGCATCCTCCAGCACTATGTTCAAATGCTGGTCGTAGCTCCTCAGCTTACCTCTTATAGACACCTCGCCCTTCATCTTGATTAAAACTATTTTACCAATGTTCTCCTCGAGCAGCTTGTATGTTGTCTCAACACTCATGAAGACATCCCTAGACTAGCATCCAATGCGTGTTAAAATATTTGGCACTCTTTAAATACTTGACTAGCAAGGTCTAGGGTATGCTGAGACACCCTTTATCCAAGAAGGATAAGAAGAGCTTGCTCCAGGAGATCACGAGGCTATACAGCTTCCTCAACTTAGACTACGACCAGCCGTTCGAGCACGGTAGAGATGACGAGGGGGAGTACTTGATACTGGGCAGGGATATAGTGCTGTTTAAAACAGGCTCTAAATGGATCCCATCGCTCAAGTACATCATTAAGAACAACATCAAGCCCACGCCTGTCCTCTACGTTGATAGAGGTGCTGTGAACGCGTTGCTGAGGGGGGCTGATTTAATGGCGCCCGGTGTAAGAGGGGTTGAAGGCTCCTTCAACAGAGACGACGTGGTCTTCATCCTAGACGAGGAGGCTAAGAAGCCTATTGCACTAGGCCTCGCACTATACTCTTCAAGCGAGCTGAAGACCGTGAGCAAGGGCAAGGTTGTCAAGATCATACACTACGTTGGAGACAAGTTTTACAATAAAACGGTTTAACAGGGCTTTCGACGAGACCCCTCTGGGGCATGCTGTGAAGCAATATTCTTTAAAAAACCGTCTAGAACTCTATTTATCAAGGTGGTTTAAATGCCATTCGAGAAAGGAGACTTCCTCTTAGTGGAGTACACTGTGAGAGTGAAGGAGACGGGGAACATCGTGGATACAACGGACGCTAACATCGCCAAGCAGGAGAAGATATATGATGAGGCGAGAGTATACGGCCCCACCTTGATAGTCCTGGGCAAAGGCTGGTTTAACCAGTTTGTCGAGGAAGAAATTATGAAGCTCAACGAGGGGGAGGAGAAGGTCATCGAGGTTCCTCCCGAGAAAGCTTACGGGGAGAGGGATCCAGGGAAGGTTAAAGTATACAGCTTGAGGGAGTTCACGAAGAAGGGGTACGAGGTTAAAGTCGGGGATATAATTGAGACAGACACTGGTAGAGGGGTTGTCAAGAGTATAAGCGGGGGCAGGGTTGTCGTAGACTTCAACCACCCTCTCGCAGGCAAGGTGCTAGTGTACAAGGTGAAGGTGGTTAAGAAAATAGCCGACGCCAAGGAGAAGCTCTTACACCTGGCTATAAGACACCTGAACATACCGGGCGAGGAGCTTAAAGTAGAGTACGACGAGGCCTCCAAGAAGGTTGTTGTAAGCCTGCCCGGCAAGTACATCAGCAGGAGGGATCTCCCGTACGCTAAAGTCAGCTTCGCGACAGACGCGCTGGAGTTGTTCAAGGATTCCCTGAATGAAATAGTCTTCCAAGAGGTTATAGCGAGGAAGACCGAGCAGGGTCAGAAGAGCTAGGCTACACCCGTCTCTTTAACAAGCCTGATAGCCGCCTCCAATGTAATACCGTTTTCGCCTAGGATAGTGTATCTCTCAGGCCTAATCTTATGGGCTATAGTCAGCGCTTTAACTATTATCTCAACAGGTATACCCAGCTCTTTAGCTGTAGTCGGCAACCCGATCTTCCTCATGATATTCCTAACAAGCCTCCACCTCTTATCACCGTAGAGGTAGAGCATCAGTATAGTGCCTAAAGCAACCTGCTCGCCGTGCAAGGCTTTACCCGGGGCCAGGATGTCCAGGGCGTGGCTGAACAAGTGCTCGCTCCCGCTAGCAGGCCTGCTGGAGCCGGCTATACACATGGCTACACCGCTGCTGATCAAAGCCTCTACGAGTATCCTAACCCCCTCCTCGCCCCCGCTTGCGATCAACTCGTGGTATCTGAGGACGTGTTTAGCGCTGAGCAAGGCTAGCTGGGCAGCGTACTCCCCGTAGTACTCTCCCTTAAGCCTGTGGGCCAGCCTCCAGTCTTTCACCGCGGTGAGCTTGCCTATGAGGTCTCCCACCCCGGCTAGTATAAGCCTCTTAGGCGCTTTCGATATCACGTATGTGTCTGCTATTATAGCGCTAGGCGTGGTCGCGTAGACGCTTGTAGGCCTCTCGAAGCCCTTCAAGCTGGCGAAGGGGCTTGATATACCGTCGTGGCTTGGAGCCGTTGGGACGCTCACCATCCTACCCCCCACCCTGCTGGCAGCGTACTTGGCTAGGTCGATGACCCTCCCGCCCCCCACGCCCAGGATGAACTCGACCCCCTCTCTCTTAATCGCCCCAGCCAGCCTCTCTGCCTCGCCTACACTAGCCTCACCAGCCTCGAAGAACTTCACCCGGAAACCAGCGGACTCCAGGTGTTCTGCTACACTCCTACCGGCGACCTCCCAAGTGTTCCTCCCTGCTACGATCCCAACACTACTCCCCGGGCGACCGCCCAGCGACTCCAGCACGCTTGGCGTCTTGTCGAGTATCTTACTCCCAACTACTACAATGAAGGGCAATTTTATCTCGTGGACGCTCAAAACAACACCCATAAACCCTACGTATATATAAGTTTAAAACGAGTCATAGCTTGATGTAGGGGGTGTTCCAGGAGTTGAAGAACGAGAGCAAGACGACTACAGTGGGGTTGGTTGTAGGAGACTACGTCGTCCTCGCAGCAGACAAGAGGGCTACGGGAGGGGCTATGATATACCATAAGAGGGTTAAGAAGATACATAAGATCACAGACTACGCTGCGATGACTATCTCGGGGCTCGTAGCAGACGCCCAGGTGCTAGTAGACAATGCCAGGTATGTTGCGAAAGCCTACGAGATGGACTACGGGAAGAGGATTAAGTTAAGCTCTCTCGCAAACTACCTGTCTCTAGTGCTATCGGCGTACCTGAGATACTCGCCCTTCATAGTACAGCTACTACTAGGCGGCGTAGACGAGGGAGGCCCCTCACTCTACTACCTGGACTTGTACGGCAGCGTCTCGAAGGAGAAGTATGCTTCAACGGGCAGCGGCTCCCCAGTAGCCTACGGTGTACTGGAGAAGGAGTATAGGAGCGACCTCACTTTAGAGGAGGCGAAGAAACTGGCTTTCAAAGCCGTTGAAGCAGCCTTGAGCAGGGATGGCTTCAGCGGTGAGGGAGTAGACATCGTCACCATAGGCCCCAACTACTTCTCCGAAGAGACTTATATTATGGAGAGAAAGCTCCTGCCTTCCACCGGGTCTTAGCCCGCCTCCCCGCGGCAGGCGGAAAACCCTTAGCCTGAACCGGTTTCACGGCGAGAGGCTGGGGCTAAAGCTTATAAAACTTCAATCCCTTTAATCCTTTCGAAACAAACACGGTAGAACCTGGTTTCTCCCTTTAATCCTAGGGTGTGTGGGAAGGTGACTCTACCTAGCGATATACTAGACAAGAACAGGAAGACGCTGGTTGAACTACTGCTAAAGGAGATCCCGCCTGAGCTGAGCTTGACCAGCATAGAGTTCGAGGGGCCTGAGATAGTCCTCTACGTCAACAACAGGCAGGCTATCATAAGGTATCTCGACACGATAAAGGCTATCGCGAAGAAGATACGTAAGAGGGTTGTAGTGAGGGCCAGCCCCGACGCGAGGCTCCCGCCGGAGGAGGCTAAGAAGAGGATACTTGAATTAGTGCCGAAAGACGCTAACGTAGACCCCAACAGCATTGTCTTCGACGAGACACTGGGTGAGGTTTGGATTAAAGCCGAGAAGCCTGGGGCTATAGTTGGGAAGGGGAATATTATAAGGCATTTCATACTCGCGGAGACGGGCTGGAGGCCTATACCCCAGAGGGCTTCACCCCTCGAGTCCAAGATGCTGAACACTATCATGTCCAACCTGTTGAAGCAGAGCAAGTACAGGCTTGAATTCCTCAGGATGGTTGGGGAGAGGATTCACAGAGATGTGATCTTCAAGAACAACTACGTGAGGATAACCCCTCTCGGAGGCTTCATGGAGGTCGGGAGATCCGCTATACTCGTTGAAACCAAGGAGAGCAGGATCCTACTAGACCTAGGGATAAATGTGGGCGCTTTAAACGACCCTAGTAAAGCCTACCCTATACTCGACTTAGACGCTATTAGAATAGACGAGCTTGACGCCATCATAATAACACACTCGCACCTAGACCACGTGGGCGTAGCGCCGCTTCTATACAAATACGGGTACAGGGGGCCTACATACATGACTAAGCCCACCCGAGAGCTCTCGGCGATAATGATCCAAGACTTGATCCGGGTCGCGAGGAGGGAGGGCGGCGACTCCCTCTTCGGCGAGAAAGACCTCTCTACAATGATACTACACACCATACCAGTCGAGTACGAGGAGGTGACCGACGTAGCCCCGGATATAAAGCTTACAATGTACAACGCCGGGCACATACTTGGCTCAGCCATAGTCCACCTGCATATTGGAATGGGCTTGCACAACATCGTCTACACAGGCGACTTCAAGTACTCGAACACAAGGCTCCTGGATAAAGCGGTCGACGAGTTCCCTAGAGTCGAGACCCTCATCATAGAGAGCACCTACGGTGCAACGAGGCAGCAGAGCAGGCAGGCCGCTGAGCAACAGCTGATAGAGATAGTGAAGAGGACTATTGAGAGGAGGGGTATTGTGCTAATACCCGTCTTCGCCGTCGGGAGGGGGCAGGAGATAATGATTGTTTTAAACGAGGCTATCGAGAAGAAGATCATACCGCCAGTGAACATATACATAGAGGGGTTGATAAACGAGGTTACAGCAATCCACACAGAGTACCCCGAGTACATGAGCAGGGGGCTCAGGGACGCGATCTACAGGGGTGAAAACCCGTTTACAAGCGATTACTTCAAGATAATTGAAGGAGACGTTGGTAGGCCGGACATAGTTGAGGACAGGCCGTCCATAATCATAGCCACCAGCGGGATGTTGACCGGGGGCCCAGCCGTAGACTACCTGAGGCTGATCGCTGGGGATGAGAGGAGCTCTCTCGTCTTCGTCGGGTACCAGGCTGAGGGGACGCTTGGGAGGAAGATTAAAGACGGTATGAAGGAGATCCCGAACGTGGTGGAGGGGAAGGTCGAGGTTCTCAAGATAGCCCTAGAAGTCCACAGCATAGACGGCTTCAGCGGCCACAGCGACCAAGCAGAACTAGTCAGATACGTTTTAAACATCAAGCCGAAACCCAGGAACATAGTATTAAACCACGGCGAGCCGAACGCTATCTACACTCTGGCAAAGCTGATTTCGAGAGCTGTGAGAGACCCGTCTTCAGGCTACCAGGGGATGCCGAACATATTTACGCCAAGCATACTAGACAGCATCAACTTGACAGCACCGCGTTAGAGGGTCTGATTTGAGGAGAGTCCTATACCCCGGTAGATTCCAGCCCTTCCACAACGGCCACTCCTCGGCCTTGAAGAGGCTCCTGGCAGAGTTCGACGAGGTAGTCATAGCCGTGGGTAGCGCGCAGGAGGGCTTCACCTGCTGGAACCCTTTCACAGCCGGGGAGAGGGTTGAGATGATCAGGGGGTTCACCAGGTCGCTGGGCGTAGATGGGAGGGTGTGGATTATAACCCTGCCCGACATAAGGATGCCCCCGGCCTGGGTCGCCTACACCCTCTCGCTTTCACCACGCGTTGAAGCAGTAGCTTCAGGCAACCCGCAGGTTTTAGACTTGTTCAAGTGGTTTGGCTTGAAGACCGTTGAGATACCCCTCGAGAACCCACAGGTCTACAAGGGTAGGGTTGTGAGGGAGCTCATGACCAAGGGCTTGGAGTGGAGGCACCTCGTCCCCAAGCAAGTATCCGATTTCATAGACGAGATAAAAGGAGCTGAGAGAGTCAGGAGGTTGTGCTCCAGTGAAACCGCTTGAAATAGACGGGAGCATAGGCGAGGGCGGGGGGCAGATATTAAGGTATAGCCTAGCCCTCTCAGCCCTCACACTCAGGCCCGTCAGGATATTCAATATAAGGGCTAAACGAGACAACCCTGGTTTAAGGCCACAACACCTGACAGCTGTGAAAGCCCTGAAAGAGGCCACGGACGCTTTAGTGAAGGGGGCTGAAGTCGGCAGCATGGAGCTGTACTTTGAGCCGAGGACTAGGAGAGGCGGGTTCATGAAGCTCGATATAGGCACAGCGGGGAGCATAAGCCTTGTCATGCAGGCTATGATACCAGTCCTCCTCTACAGCGAGAGGGAGGCTAGGGTGCAGGTGACGGGTGGAACCGACGTTGAGTGGAGTCCCCCGATAGACTACATGAGGCTCGTCTTCGCCCACAACATCAGGCTCCTAGGCGTTGAAGTCGAGGTGAGAGTTGAGAGGAGGGGCCACTACCCTAAGGGAGGGGGCCTGGTCGAGTTCACTGTTAGAAGACTAGCCGACGTGTTGAAGCCGGTTCAACTAGTCGACCACGGCGGGGTGGTCGCTGTGAGGGGTATAAGCCACGCTGTCAGGTTGCCGAGGCATGTGGCTGAGAGGCAGGCTTCAAGCGCTTCAAGCATATTGAGGAGTAAGCTCGGCGTTGAACCCGTGATAGAGCTTGAGTACTATGAGCCGGGCAGAGACCCCCATCTAGGGCCTGGAAGCGGGATAGTGTTGTACGCTGACACTAGATCCGGAACCAGGCTCGGGGCAGACTCTCTAGGGGCCAAGGGGAAGCCCGCTGAGAGAGTTGGCGCCGAGGCCGCTGAAGCCCTGGTGGACGAGGTCTCCCGCGGGAAGTGCTTCGACAGGCATATGGGCGACATGCTCATACCCTACCTCGTCCTAGCGGGCGGTGTCAGTAGAGTAGGGGTCTCCTACATCACGCTCCACACTCTCACAGCCGTGGAGGTGGCCAGGATGTTCTTCCCGGAGGCGGAGATACAAGTTGAAGGCAGGCTGGGGGAGCCTGGTGTAATCACTGTGAGGGGCGTCTCCTACCGGCCGTGAGCTCCTCCAGGACAGCCTTCTTCAAGTAGTCCAGGTTGAACCCGTTTAAAGCCGAGACCGGTATTGGTTTAACCCCCGTTAACCCGGCTAGCTTCGCCGCGATCTCCTCAGCCTCCCCGCCCGGCAGGGTATCCACTTTATTCAACACTGTGATTATGGGCTTCTCGCCCAGGAGCCTTCTAACAGTCTCATACGTCTTCAACTGCTGGTCGATGCTATAGTAGGCGTTTGGGTTCGCGTCGAACACGTATATCACGATGTCAGCCAGGTATTTCACCGCGTAGACAGCCTTCAGCTCTATCTCGTTCATCTCTTCGACGGGCCTGTCCAGTATACCAGGGGTGTCGACGAACACTACTACGCCATCACCCGTGTCCCAGTGGCCGACGATGATCGTCTTCGTCGTGAAGGGGAACACCCCGATCTCCGGCTTAGCCCTCGTCAGCTTGCTCAGGAGGGTTGACTTACCTACCTGGGGCATCCCGGCTATTACTGCGACGTAGTCCCCCCTCACGCTCGGCATCTTGGAAAGCTCTCGGAGCCCCTGCTTGACCTTCCCAACAGTCTTACCGAGCCTCTTGTACACGGATAAACACCTGCCCAACCCCTCCTTAAACAGCGAGGCTAGCTCCCCTCTCTCACGAGCCCCCTTTATCCCCTCCCGGTACCTTCCCTCTATACTCCTGAGAATCCTCCTACTCCTCCTCACCTCCTCTAACGCCTCTTCCAAGTCTAGCCCCGTGTACAGCTTGAAGACCTCCTGGTAGAAGCCTCCTGCCGTTCTAATCAGCGCGAGTGCTCTCTCGAGGTTTGCAAGCTCCTCCGCGACGCTGTTGCAGGCGACACTGAGCTTGGCGAGCATGAGCCGGCGAGCCCTCTCATCCCCTCTAAGCCCTGGGGGAATAGGCCTGCCCAGTGTTACACCCTTCAACCTCCTAACCACGAGGTTGTAGAGCTCCTTGAAGCTCCTCACCCTAATCCTCTTAAACTCCTCCAGAGAAACCACCATGCCTACTAGCTTGAACCCTCTCTGTATCCCAATGGATAGTTTTTGTACACTCAAACCTTATTAACCGATGCCTGCGGCCGTTTTTCTACGTTGTAATGATAGCTGGCTTAATCAAGCTACATGCTGGGCTTAACCATGCCCGTCTACGGTGGAGCGCGCTAACATGTAGGGCTGAAGCTTCAACCCGGATTCTAAGAGAGGCCCCGATCTAACACCGCTTCGAAGCGTATTTACCTGACCATGACCACGATTTTACCGCGGCAACCAGGGTCTCCTATACTCGAGGCGACCGGAATACACTTCGGTATTAGTATGAAGACCACTGGCTTACCTAGGTTTACCTCTGACAAGTATTCGTAGTGGCTCATCCCCTTGGACACTATTACATCCGCCTCCTCTACAGCCATCCTAGCTTCCCCGCCTATCCCATCCATGTGTATGGTCGAGCATTTACACCCATACGTTAAAAGCCTGTCCAACACCTTGTCCAATCCTATGTACAGGGCGTCGTCCATTGTTACATCGTTCTGGAAGCCGGGCTCATCTTTGACAAGCCCCCAAACAGTGTTGCCCATCCTCTTCAACTCCGAGATCAACAGTGTGTCGTAAACGGCTTCACCAGCGTTGTCGAATAACCACAGCACTCTCAGACCACCTCTTGAAACCAACCGGTAGAAATCCTCGGTGTGGTCGAGGCAGAAGCCGTGGCTCTCGACCACCGGGGGCTTCAAGTCCAGGGGGGTTATAGGGTTGTGTCCTACCACACCTAGGTCTACTAGGTTCCCCAATGCCGATAGTTTCACGAGATACCTGAATCTACTGAGCCCCGGCAACCTTCCAGCGTATTCCGCATGAGAAGCCAGGTTTTCGAGGGCCAGGCGGTTCAGCTCCCTCTTAACCCTCCTATAATAGTCTGCAACATCGGGTAGGGCTCCGACTACAGTATTGTAGAGTCTTGTCGCCAAATGAGTTAGCTCAACGTTATAATCGAAATCGGACTCGAGAATGTCGAGAAGCCTCCTAGCGATGTCGAGCTTAACCTCCCGGCTCGCACTAGAGGACTCCACCTCTCGAAGCCTAACGTACACCAGGCAACGGAGGCACTCGAAGCTCGGTCTCACAGCGAGAACACCTATAAGCTAACTTTCACAAGTTAACTAACCATCCTTTTTAAATCAAACCCAAGGCCTTAGCCCACTAAGATATTCGTGTTGTCGCCCCTTGTATGCAAATTACCTCTCCATCCGAGGTTTATCATTCTCCAATCACGGAAGCCCTTCTAGGACAGCTCTACAAAAACCTGTTGTTCAAAATCCACACCTGCGTCCTCGCCCTAATTAAAAGCGCGTTGAATTTACGTGACTCGTTATAGCTCGTAAATACCCGGGAAAATGTGCTGTACGCTCACGATTTCAAGCACTATTAGGCCTGTTAATAATAGGCTGGAACCACTTTTTCCACCTTTAACAACCAACTAGACTCCTAGGAGAGAGCCCGCGAGGGGGAAGCACAGGGGTTTGAAAGCTCTCACTCCAGTATCTCTGTCTCAACAGCCTCCTCGTATATGCTGTGCGCTGGGATCGTTGGAGCGTATT
>JAEMPJ010000034.1 GCA_022759365.1 Thermogladius sp.
CCCCACTCCCAGTGGGCCCGTGGGGAAAAGTGTGAGCTAGGGTAAAGCGCTACAGTTTGATTTTTCCTTCTTTTGCTAGCTCTTGGAGGACGCTGTCTATCTCGCTTCTACTCATGATCACAAACTTCTTGGAGTCAACATCGACGTAGCCCGCTTCAATTAGCTCGCTGGAGGGCTTCCCCTCGATAACGGACGCTATAGCTTGAATACCGAGCTTAATCGTCTCCTTTACATCCATATCATACCTGTAGTTCTTCTCCATGAACTCGCTCACCACGTTAGCTTTCTCACCCACCGCTACCGCGTAGTAGCTGAGATACCTCCCGCTAGGCTCCGTCATATACAATTGGGTCCCCTGGTCGTCGACGCCGGCAAATATGACCGCCACGCCGAAAGGCCTCACGCCAGCGTGTTGCGTGTACGCCTGCTTTACATCGCAGACCCTCTTGACAAGGTACTCGACTGGAGCTGGCTCATCGTAGTAGAGCCTGTGGAGCAAGGCCTCCTGCCTTGCGTACTCAATTAGTACCCTACCGTCACTAGCTATACCGGCGAAGCTGGAACCGATGTGGTCGTCGATCTTGAATATTTTCTGTATCTGATTTTCATCAACCAACGGCGAGATCTTCTTTTTCTCCACAACAACCATTGCCGCCTTCTTGCTCTTCAAGCCCAACGTCGTCCAGCCTCTTCTAACAGATTCGAAAGCGTACTCGACCTGGTATATCCGGCCGTCCGGCGAGAAGATTGTTATAGCCCTATCGTAGGCTGCAGCAGACAACCCGAAGCTCACTTTCAACCACCACTGGAATACATTCGATGTTTCAAGGGATTAATAAGAATTGAGTTCTTTCAAGCGGGTGTAAAATTTGATGCGGGGGGTGGGATTTGAACCCACGCAGGCCTATGCCAGCGGATCTTAAGTCCGCCCCCTTTGGCCTGGCTCGGGCACCCCCGCACTCGGTTAGTATTTTTATCGAATACGGGTTTTAAGTTTGAAACCCTATGTCAGTTCGTCGCGAGGTCTTCACCGTTCTATTTGGAGCGGCTTCATCATCTCACGCAGAGTTATTGGTTCGCAAGCTATTAAACGTGCTCTAGGAGAGTCTCTTTTTAGCTGATTTAAAAGACCCGGCTACCCATATTGGGACTATCTTGAACCCTAGTCTACTCGCGCATGCTAGAGATGCCAGCAACTCTGTCTTGAACTCACCGTTGAACCTTATAATAGCCCGGCTCTCCTTAGGGTTTATGAAAACGACTCTTGGGTCGATCCCGCTCAAGTATATTAAGCCGAGGCTCTGCCTCACACACTCCTTCAAAGCCGCCTCGAGTTCCTCGGGAGTCTTAAAGAAGCCGGGTGGGTAGAACAGGACTACGAGATACCTCTTCCTGTACTTGGCGGCCTTCTTCCCTAAGAGAGAGGCCCGCAGATACCTCAGTAAGCCTCGGGAGCCCAATAGGATAATGGCAACCAGGGTTATTGCTACCGTTGAGAGCACGAGGGATATTAATATTAAGACCTGGTAGACCTCCACTTCAAACACCCAGCTTGGAGACAACCCTGTATGGGTTCAACGAGATCAAAGACATGGCTGTCTTCAAGTCTAAACTCAAAAGCTTTGCTAGGTAGCTCGACACGACCATAGGGTGCTGGTATTCAAGTATTTCTCGGGCCCCGCTTGAAACTATAACAGGGATGTTCTTACCTAAGAGTAGCCTGAGCTTTCTCGCGAATTGCCCTACGATCTCCTCACTCGACTTAGATATCTCTGTGAAAGCCACCTCGAGGGGTTTACCATAATACTTCATCACCGATGCCTGCTTCTTGTCGAAAACGCTCATGTTCTTTGATGTCATGACGATTGTGTCAACACGCCTGTCATGGGCGATCCATCTAGCTGTCTCAACGGTTAAAGGCACCACGCCCACGAGTACTCCCGGCTTTTTCAAGCCTGCAAGCAACCTCCTGGCCTCCTCTATCCCGCTTATTTCAAAGACTATTTTCCCAAGCATCTTGACGCCCTCGATCACGGTGGCGCCGTTTAAGCCCTCGGCAGCGATAATTCTATACCCTAGTCTTTTCCCCTCCCTAACCAAGTCCAAGCCCGGGTTCCTAATCCATAAATCGATAAGCGTTTAAACCACCTTTGATCGAAAAAGAGCGGTAATTAGATAATCAAAGCTCGGGGTAAAATATAGTTATGTAAGCATCGTTTTCAAAATACCCACATCTTTAAACCCCTTGAAGGAGACTACAACCTTAACCACGTCATCTGAGTCGTTTAAGACCATTCTACCCGTGTATAGGGCTTGCTTATCAAGCCTCAAGAAAAACCTGTTGGTTCTCCGGTCGAACCTTAAATCAAGCGATGCCGCTAGGAGAGATCTATCTGTCCTACTCAAATTACCGAGAATGTACTTAAAGACCTCGACGCCTCCCTCTACAACTTTTATCTTCATCACTTTGATCCTGTTACCGTAAAACCCCTCGAGGTCTTCCTCCTCAACTCTCACGCTATTCCTTATTTCCACGGGGAGCGCGTTCAACAATGCCGTCTTAACTTTCGAGCAGTCCTCGGTTGCGTGGCAGTGTGTTGTGAGCTCTATCTCCCTGATTTGGAAGCCTACTTCTTTCCAGCCTCGCTCCAAGGCTCCCTTGCTCCTCTGCTTGCCTCATGCCTCTTCTTCAGCTCTCTCTCCTTAGCCTTCTTCTTCCACTTATACTTGTGTGTTCCCTTCAACCCCCTGCTCTTCCTTAACCCCCTCATCTTCTTGCCGGCGCTGGTTAAGCCCCTGAAGACTCTACCCCGATTCTGGGGTTCACAGATCCAGTTTATCTCCGGGTCTTTGCAGATAGACGGGTGGTGTGGGTCTACTAATATCACCTCGTACCATTTATACCTCCCGTCCTCTCCCACGTAGTAGCTGTTTAAGACCTCGAGACCCGGGAATTTCCTGGCTGCTCTCTCCTCGGCTATTAATCTGAGGCTTTTAGCCGGCGCATACCCGTAGACTCCCATTCTCTTCGGTCTCCTACCGCTATCAGGCCTCATCTTCCTTAGCCCGCCTTTCCTGACTCTGACCCTCACCACGATGAAGCCGATCTTGGCCTTGTAACCAAGTTCCCTCGCCCTGTTGAGTCTAGTGGGCTTGTCTATTCTAACGACAGCTGGCTCCCTCCTCCACTTCATCAACCTCTCTCTCATCAACTCTCTCATCTCGCCTTCGTAGGGTTTCTTCCACAGCATCGCGATGTAATGGTACATGCTTTTAGCCATTTGATCCACCGCTACCTGTCTCTTCACTAAACCCTTAGACAGGGTTAAATAACTTATATAAGGTTAAACAACTCATCCCTTTTAAACAGTTAGCCAGCTCTTTTCGAGCGTAGTGGAATAATATGCCTCCACCAGAGAAGGTTATTGGAGTCGTGGGCAAGACCAATGTGGGGAAGTCAACCCTTTTCTCCGCGTTGACGCTAGCTAGAGTCAAGATTGCTAACCACCCCTTCACCACAATAGAGCCGAACGTAGGGGTAGGGTATGTTAGGATAAAGTGCGCCCACGTCGAGTTGGGGCTACCATCCTGCAACCCCAGGTCGGGGGCGTGTATTAGAGGGGAGAGGTTTGTCCCCGTGAAAATCATGGATGTAGCCGGGTTAATCCCAGGCGCCAGCCAGGGTAGGGGTCTTGGGAACAAGTTCATGGACGACCTGAGGCAGGCGGATGTTCTGATACACGTCGTCGACGCCTCTGGCTCGACAGACCCCGAGGGCAAGCCTGCGAAGCCGGGCTCCTTCGACCCTGTCGAGGAAGCCAGGCTGATACAAGCGGAGATCGACGAGTGGTTTTGGGGTGTTGTGAAGAGGCTTTGGGAAACTAAGATACAGCGCGGGCTACTCAACGTCACCGACCAAGTCGACTACCTAGCCAGAAACCTCTCAGGCCTCTCCGTTAGGAAACAACACGTGGTCGAGGCTCTCAGGGCTACGGGCCTAGAGGGGAAAAACCTGAAAAATTGGACGTTAGACGACGTCAGGTCTTTCAGCCTAGCTGTTAGAAGGCTGAGCAAGCCTATTATCATCGCGGCAAACAAGGTGGACATCCCTGAGGCAAGAGATAATGTTAAGAGGTTGAAGGAGTTTTTCGGGGAGAACATCGTTGTCCCCGTGAGCTCACTTGCAGAGCTTCTCCTCAGGCGGCTCGCTGAGGAAGGGGTCTTAAGCTATCTTCCAGGCGACCCTCGCTTCGAGATATTAGATGAGAGGAAGCTGACACCCCAATACAAGAGGGCTCTTGAACTAGTTGAAGAAAACGTTCTAAAAGTCTACGGTAGCACGGGTGTTCAAACCCTAGTGAACAAGGCTGTGCTAGAGGTGCTACGTTTAATCCCCGTCTACCCGGTTGAAGACGCGAATAAGTTCTCGGATCACCATGGCAATGTACTCCCCGACGTCTACCTTGTTCCAAAGGGAACCACCGCGAGAGAGCTTGCCTACATGATACACACTGAGCTTGGAGAAGGATTCCTCTACGCTATCAATGCCCGGACAAAGGAAAGGGTGGGGGAAGACTATGTCTTAGAGTTCGGTGATGTGATTAAGGTGGTCTCAGCGAAAGCCAGGAAATAAGCGAAGTATCAGGGTGTCACGTACTTGCTTTCCTAGCAGACTTCCAGTACGACTTGGCTACCTTGTAATAGTAGTCGTCCATCTTCCTCTCCCCGAAGTATCTCAAACCGTGTTCCCTAATAGTCTTCTTTAATTCCTCCCCTTCGTCCGCCGAGAGCTCCCCATGTTTAACAAGGTATTCGATCACTTCGTAGGCCTCGCTCTCGCTCTTACACCTTCTCAGGTAATCGGACACGTTGGGTAGATACCCCTGCCAGGGGTCTGAGAACCCTTTGTCTACGGTTAGTTTAAGGCCTCCGCTATTAGATGATTCCAATATTTCACGGGCTAGATGAGGATACCTCCTTCTGAACTCGTCGATGCTCATCTTCAACCTTCATCACATCAAGAATAGCCTTTGACTCAGTCTTTAATATTGTTTTCGGGGGTACATCGCTCTTAACAACGGCCCCAGGGTAGATCCACGAGTAGGAGCCGATCTTGACGCCCGGCATAATGGATACGTTAACACCCGTCTTAACCCACGCCCCGATCACGCTACCCAGCTTCCTCCTCCCGCTGTCCACCACCTTGCCTTTAATACTCATTTTAACACTCTTCTCATCGAACCTTAGGTTAGCGGTTATGGTTCCAGCACCCAGGTTTACTCCCTCGCATACAATGCTGTCCCCGATGTACGAGAGGTGGTTTGCGTGGACGTTTTCGAAGATAACGCTCTCTTTAACCTCCACTGAGAAGCCTATAACCGACCCCTCGCAGATAACCGTGTAAGGCCTCAACCTGGCCGTAGGACCTATTTTAACACGCCTCCCTATGTAAACAGGCCCTTCTATGTATGTGAAAGCCTTAACATGGCTTTCCTCACCTATGTAAACGTCGCCGCTTATATAGACGGGTTGTTCTATAATGCCCTTGACCACCTGCCCTCTCAGCTTGCTCAGCGCCATCTTATTCGCTTCTATGACATGCCAGGGCAGACCCAAGTCTATCCAACTGCCTTTCACCGCCCTAACCACCTTTACACTTGTTTTCTCCGCTATCTTGTTGACTATATCAGTGAACTCTAGTTCGCCGCGAGGGCTAAACGGTATGTCCTTGTTGGCCAGTATATCCCCCACTCTCATCTTGTATACCCCGGCGTTAACTAAGTTAGAGTATCTTTCACTCGGCTTCTCTACTATTCTAACCAGTTCGTCTTCTCTCGTCAATAAGACTCCGTACTGGCTCGGGTCATCGACTTCTACACCCAGTATGGTGTTCTCCCTGGAAGCCGCAATTCTATACAAGACTTCTGGCGAATCCAGGTAGACATCACCGTACAGGATAAGTACATCCTCATCCTCGTCGAGGCCTTCAACAGCTTTCAGGACAGCGTCTCCTGTCCCCAGTTGCTCTTTTTGCTCTCTAACCCTCACCCGCTTCACAGCGCTGGTTTTGGAGAGAAACTCCACTACTTTATCCTTCATTTCCCCGACGACTACTATGATCTCGTCTATTAAGTCTCCTAAACCCCCGAGCCAATCAAGCTGCCACGCTAGAAGAGGCTTACATAGTATTGGTATGAGTGGTTTAGGCCTTGTCTCAGTAATGGGTTTAAGCCTCTCGCCCTTACCTGCGGCGAGTATAATAGCTTTCAAAATACACCACTATAAAACGTCTAATCCGACCTACTTTAAAATTTTTAGGCGGCGCCCTTCTGGATTGGGGACACAACCTTAGCTGGCTGGAGGCCGTTGGGACCAGGCACCATAAGTAGCTTGCTCTTGTAGACTTCGACTCTACGAATTGGGTATATTTTCCTCGCTCTCTCGGCTATCTCAGCTGAGATCTTACCGCCTAGTATCTCGTTGATCAGCTCATCTAATGTTAGGGCAGCCGCCTTCTCTAGTATGTAGTCTCTCATTATCCTCCTGATCGCCCTCTTCTGGCTTGTATTACACCTGAAACTCGTTAAGGTCGCTATATACACCCTGAGAACGTAGTTGTCTTTTGTCGTGACATCGAATATACCCTGAATCTTAGAGCTCTTCCTCCTTATCAAGCTCCTCATGTAGTCCCTCGCGAGCTCGTGGCCTTTAAACCTGGTTAAAGCGTTTTCGCCCTCGACGTTCACTACCTGGAAGTATATCTTCACGTGCACCTGCGATATGTCGCCTGTTAAATCATATAATGTTGTCTCGACAACTCTCCCAATCAACTTGAGGGGGTCGTCTGACGGAGTAGTCGCTAAGACGACGTTGCCGAATAGCGGTGGGGCTATGATGTTGTACCATTTCTTCATCTTCCACTTATCTTTTACAACACCCTTCCTAGTCGACATCTACACCAGCCTTCTTTCCGGGTAATTAAGCAGATTAAAATACTTGCTTTTAAGCTTTCAACCGAGTAGATCATCCATCTTGACCAATATGTTAATCAGTGATAAGACCTCATCTACAGCGCCTCTCACAGTCCTGAGACAGGTACTCGAGGAGCTGCATTTAACCTCCAGGACGTAAACCCCGCTCTCACCCTCCTCTATTATGTAGTCGTATATCTGTAGGTGAGGGCCCGGGTACTCGTTATCCGGCTTAAGAGACACGTATATCGATCTAGCATCCTTCAGCGGGGCTCTCACGCTAAGCCTTAGCGAGACTTCCATCTTCTTTTACCCCGCATAATTGTAACGGGTCGCAGTGTGCGTATACTTCCTCAACCGGGTAGCCTGCTCTCAGAAGCTCGTTAACTGAAGTCATTAAATACCCGTTTTTCCTCACAATCAACGGTTTCTTCACCTCGCTCGGGAGTATAAACCTCACAGCCTCGATAACAAGCTCGGGTCTCGCCAATGGATCCGGTAATTCAATTATCTTATTGGGCGCTTCGAAAACGCTTGACAAAGACATGGCGATGGAATCAACAGTCTCCTCGTAGATATTCAAAAAGTCGTATAAGAGGTTCTGGGACATTGAGAGCTGGAGTAAGTGGATAGGAGAGTCCTTTAGGAGGCTCATGTATATGGAGAGCGAGGCGGATAGCTCGAGAAGGTCTAGCAACACACCGTTCACTGTTGTAGTGTAGACGTAGCCTACTAGCCTCCTCTGAAGCTTCTCCTTGAACGCCTTGTTGCCAATTATAGTTGAGTCTAATAGCTGGATAAACTTCCTTAGAACATTCTGATCCTGCTCTATACTTGTCTCAGACGCCCTCGCGGAAGCCGGTATTTTAAGCTCTGAGAGGATTCTCCCAGCAGAATCCTCTCTGCCAGTTAAACCGGGTAGAGGGGGGTTAATAGTCCTGGTCAAAGCCTTCGCGATACTAACCCTCTTATACCCCCAGAACCTGAAGCCGGGCTCCTGCTCTATAACCCCTTTCGTCAAAAGCTCGTTTAAAATAGACTTCTCAACCCCTCTAAAACCCTCCTTACCTATGTCGTATCCATCGTACACGCCTATAGAGATCGCTAGCATCTTACCCCAAACTGAAACCCCAAACTTCCTATCAATCTCATACACTATAGACCCTGTGACAGTGGAGTTTTGCTGACGGGGGGCCACGTGTAGTTTAGCGTTTTTCGGCGGGGGTAGATTCAATAGCAAGATCTCTTCCTCCCCTCCTTCAAGCACATTCTTGAGATCGAAGTTGACGACAACCTCCACTCCCCGCTCAGCCAAACTATGGAGCAAAAGACTTGCCGCTATAATTGAGTCTAAGTCCACGCGGGGGATAATCTTAACATAGTTCCCCGAAAAGATTTGCTCCAAAGAGCTCACACTCTCCACCAGGGGTAAAACACGCTGCGTTACGCGACCAAATTTATATCTTGAGGTAGACTTATTAAACGGTAGGCTAAGAAACCGATGAAGATGGAATCCGGGTTTAAGCATAGAGTGCTAATGCTGACGAGGCCCGCTTCTGAGGTTCCATATAAAGGCTAACCCGTCTCTCGTGGTTTCCACAGCTCTCTCATCCTCTTCCTCTTAAGCTTCTCGATCTCCCTCTCGATGTAGGTGTAGACCGTGCTATGCCTTCTGCCCTCGATAAGCATCTCGATGGCTGTCTTAGCTATGTTGGCGGACTCGTAGTCGCCTATGATAGCTATGGTTGTCTGGTAGATCGAGATGTATGTCCCTGTCATCTCTTCTATCATCCTCCTCGCCCTACCCTCCTCCCCTATCACCCTGCCGAGTATCCTCTGGATGTGGTTGGGCTTGTCCCCCACGTATTGTTTTAAATCCAGTATGATCAAAACCTGGTCTTCCCCGAGCAGGGTCATAGCCTTCTCTGGCGGGAACCCGTTTGCTATGGCCCTGACTATATCTCTCGCTTTCATCAACTCGAACGTTGTCGTAGACATGAACGCTGGCTCGATGATAACCATGCCGCTGGTTGAGTCAACAGTTATCTTAGTCCTCGTTTTCTCCTCTATCTCGCGTTTAACACGCCCTTCACTCCCCACGAGGACGCCTATTCTCTCCAAGGGGATTCTCTCGTAGAGTTTTGTCACGCCTGGTATTATTCTACCTTTCTCCTCTCCAGACATTTCATCAGGCCCTCGATCAACTTATTACTGTCCTCCACAATATTAAGCCCTACCTTGACCTTAAAGAACTCCACTACCCTCTCGAGATCCCTCTTAAGGAACTCGAGGGCGTTTGGGTGGTTTACGTCGACAGCCTGGCTTACGTCTATTATGAAGACATCTATGTCTGGTGTGACTATGATGTTGTACTCTGACAAGTCACCGTGGATAAGCCTAGCCTTGCAAACCATCTTCTCAACCTCTTCGAGAACCCTAGTGTAAACCCTCTTGGCGTCTTCGAGCTCCATGTCTTTGTAAGCTTCAACGAGGAGAGGATACCTTAACCCGTCTTCACCGATGAATTCCATTACGAGGACGTTATTGTAGACGCTGATAGGCCTGGGGACTCTAACTCCAGCTTCATACAGCCTCGTTAGATTCCTGAACTCTTTTCTAGCCCAGGTATACACGAGCTCGCGTGTGTTCCGCGGTGAGAAGCCAGCAAATCTCGGGTCCCCTGAAATATATTTTAAAATACCCTTCCTAAACTCTGCGCTACTAGTTAAGTATATTTTCACAGCCACGGGTTTATCATCATACGTGTAGCCTAAGTAGACCCTCGACTCTTTCCCAGCGCTTATCGTCCCAGCTAATCTCTTAATTACCTTCCTTCTCATCAACTCGACTACGTTTAGAACTGTTCTAGTATCGAAGACTTCTTCAACTGTCTCGTAGAGGTCGTCGTCTTTAATACGCTTCTCATACTCTTTGCTCATATAAGTTCACTGATCGCATCAATAAACTCCTTGGATACGACCCCTTTTTCAATGAGCTTCTCCAACTCGCTTCTACCATACTTATACATGACCTCGCCTTTCTCAGGCGAGAAATCCCATATCCCAGCTAGCACTATGTCCCCCTCGTTGATCCACACGCGCCTCCTCATCTTACCCGGTATTCTCAGCTTCCTGTCAACTCCGTCCATGCACTTCGCTAGGACGTAGTCTCCGCCTAAGTGTTTAATCACGCCGCATATCACAGTCCCCTCAGTCGGGAGAGGGGGTTCCTTACTGCTCGGCTCACTCGCTCCCTTTTTAGACAGCTCCACCACCTTAACCAGTATGCTTCACAACGTACTCTTTATCATCTATAACAAGTATTTTAATGTAATCCCCCTGTTTTATTTGGAACGGTATGTTCGACAGCATCACCTCCCTTAACTCACCTGACTCGCTGTTGACGAGGTAAGCCATCGCCTTATCAACCGCTACAACCTCGTATACCCCCTTAACATAATAGTTCTCGACGACGCTCACTCGTTCACTCCAGTACTCTGCTAGAGGGATGGTGATGCTCTTCATCGACACCAGGTTCTCCAAGTGGAGTCCTTTCTCGTCAACTCTCTTGACAACCCACAACTCGCCATTGTATCTGACAATAGAGCCCTCGGCTAAATCCACTAGTCTAACAGATAGGGTGAGAATGCCGAGCCACACCCCCCTCCTCGAGTCGTATCTCGTCGACTTGAAAGTCTCCTTTACATGCCCGCCGTACAACCTCGCTATCTCGTGAGCTAGCTTCCTAGCTGGTAGCTGGTCGATGAACCTGATGTCAAAGCCGTTTTGAGCGTCCTCGATGTCCAGTATGTACTCGTTGAAGCCCGCGTTGGCTTCAATCATCTTCTCAACATCTTTTCTAATAACACTAGCTCTCAAACCCCTCACCTGGACTACAGCGGCTATCCTCTTGCTAGCCCTCGCCATACACCTGGGACAAACTGTCCTGGTCACCGTGATATTGACGTTGTTCTCGAACTGCATAAAGTGTTTACCATTCAACACGAGGTTGAAAACCCACTTCTGAACGTATAACCCCCTTGAAACCTCCTGAATCCCGCCAACGGGTTCAGCCCCAACGAGTTCCGCAGGGCCTATTAGAAACTTCCCCTGTGTCTCCATAAGATGTCTCCTTATAATGCTCTCCAGATTCTCCTGCAACCATTCGCCTTTATAGAAGATCGAGCCGCACTTAGAGCAGACTTTCACCTCAATGGAGGGCTGCTTCGCGAAAGGATTCCCGAGCTTCCTAAAACAATCAATGCAGTAACCGTTCACATAGTCCTCGTCAGAGACCTCTCTACCACAGTTTAAACAATACTTCATAAACCGTTAATCCACCTTGAATACACTAGTATTGTAGTGTAATAAACATCGCTATTTTAACTCCCCCAACTACTAGAACGCTATCTTCGAGTACAAGACCCTCTCTCACAGCTGATTCAACAATCCTGTTCCCAACAATATTAGCCATGGCGGCTTTCTTCAGAAGCTCAATCGCCTCTCGTAAGTCAACCAAACCGCCGTTGAAGAATGGAGGGTCGACGTAGAAGCTGACTCCCCTACTCTTATCCTCCAGTCTTAGGCCCAGCACTTCTTCATCGCAGGCTGCGACAAAGAGGCCGTTTTCCGTTTGATATGTTTTAACGTATGCCCTACCGCTTGAACCGCTCATTTAAAGGCCTCCAGAGTAGTCTCAGCACCACATGCCTCACATTTAAGAATAAACACCTTCCCCTTCTTAATCAGCTTTGTGTGGTAGCTACCGCACGTGGGGCATTTCACGTATTTTTTAACAAACATGTCCAGAAACTTGTTTATCACGATGGAGTTGAACTTGCCCTGTAGAACTAGTTGCCCCGCCTCGTTTATAACGGCTGGCACACCCAGCTCCTTAATATAGTAGTGTTGCAGTAGCGACTCATCTCGGGCGAGCACGTCAGCTATCTTCCTGAAGTTCATTATAATCGTCTTGCCACCCACGATCGTCACCTCGGCTTTAGGAACCTCGAAGACCTCAGCGCTCGAAGACTTCTGGGGTAGCCTGCTGTAAGCTCTCTCCAGTAGCTCCTCGTAGCTATATTCCCTTACCTGCTTTGGCATAAACACCACGCTCCTGTATTTAATGATAAAAAGGCTTAAATAATTCTCATTCAAGACGGTGAACGCCATAGGCTTGAGAGTATACATCGAGACGTATGGATGCGCTTTGAATAAGAGCGATGAGGCTTTAATGAAGAGGGTGCTTGTGGACCGAGGCCACGTTATAGTAGACGAGCCGTCTAACGCTGATGTAATAATCGTGAACACCTGCACTGTTAGGCTTGAAACAGAGTACAAGATGGTTAAAAGGATCAGCGAGCTCTACAAGTACTCCAGCGAGAAAGGGAAGAAGCTTATAGTAGCAGGTTGCATGGCTAAAGCCCAGCCGTTTAAAGTAGCAGAGATAGCCCCCTCGGCAAGCCTTGTCTCACCCCAGGAGGCGGATAGGATTCACATAGCCGTGGAATCCAGATCAAGGGTCTACCTCCTAGACGGCTTGAGGAGGAGGGGTGTTATAGGAGTCTACCTGACTGGTAGGATAGCCCCTATACCAATCCAGGAGGGTTGCCTGGGTGACTGTAGCTTCTGCATAGTCAAGCATGCTAGGAGAGTGCTTGTGAGCCACCCGGTCGAGAGCGTTAAAGCCGCTGTTAGAGAGGCGGTTGAAGCGGGCGCTGTCGAAATAGAGTTGACGGGGATGGATTTAGGCGCCTACGGGATCGACTTGTACAAGTCTAGGAGACTCCCAGAGCTGATCAACGAGGTCGCCGAGGTCGACGGCTCCTTCATGGTTAGAGTCGGCATGTTGAACCCGGAGCACTTGAGGTTCATATTAGACGGCTTGATCGATTCGCTTAAACACCCGAAAGTATACAAGTTCCTCCACTTACCCTTGCAATCAGGGAGCAACAGGATCCTCAGGCTCATGAAGAGGAACTACAGCGTCGAGGAGTACATAGAGTACGTTGAGGAAGTAAAGAGGAAGATACCTGATATCAGCATAGCAACCGATATCATAGTAGGCTTCCCCACAGAGAGCGACGAGGACTTCCAGGCTACGCTGGATGTTATTAGGAGGCTTAGGTTTGAGAGAGTCCACCTAGCAGGCTACAGTATAAGGCCGAGGACTCTGGCAGCGTCTCTACCACAGCTACCGACGCAAATAAAAAAGACCCGTGTACTCCAAGCTATGAAAGTCGTGGAGGAGGTCGGCTTAGAGGAGAAAACGAAATATGTGGGTACAATACAGGACTGCTTTGCGACCGAGAGGGGTAGGGGCTGGGTCTGCAGGCTCGCGAACTACATACCCGTCGTCATACTCGGTGATGACAACGAGAAAATCGACTACGGGGAGTGGGTTAAAGTCCACGTGAAAGCCGCCACATTCTACGATCTCCGGGGCACTCTTCTTCCAAGCTAACTTTCCAAAACTCCTGGTAGACTTCACTTATCTCAGCAATAACAAAGCTGGAGTTACACCACAAGCTGTACAAGTAGACCTCTAGGCTATCACACGGTATTTAGCCGTAGAACCCACAGTGTTTCAAACCATAATACTAGAAACGACGTTATCAAACTTAAAACAAACTTCAACCTGAAAATCCCTGAGATACTGAAACACAGCAGCTCCAGCGCTCGCGATTACCTCTCTTTGAAAGCTGGTTTTTGAAGTATACGGCGTCTTTACAGGCTATAGATCCCGAGAAGAATTCATGGAATCATGCTTAGGGGATTAAAGTAGGGCGCGGGCCCGCGGGGATTCGAACCCCGGGCCTCCGGCTTAGAAGGCCGGCGCCCTATCCTGGCTAGGCGACGGGCCCGCCTCTATGCTTCTATGAGTTTAGCTGTCTTTAAAAGCGTTCGCAACCACTACTAGAAGGGGTTTAGGGGACTGGTTGCTCTGGGCAGACGAGTTTCTCTACTATGCTCGCGATCATGCTTGGGTCTATTGGTTTATTCAGCTTGACTACAATGTGGTCTGGTTTGCCCCCGCCCTTCCCGTAGGCTTTGAGCTCTTCCACGAGCTTAGTCAGATTTATCTTCCCCTCCCTTACTAGGCTGGGGTCTACTGCCGCCTCGATAATGTTGTTCAGAACCGCGACCACCATCATCTTCCTCTTCAACGCCGCCTCCTCGACGATCTCCTTCTTCAACTGCTCGTCTTCAACCGGGATATTCACCATGTAGTACTTGAAGCCGCACCTGCTTTCAACAACGCTCTTCTCGAGCAACATGTCTTTCAGGATACTCCTGTACTTGCCGAGGAGCGCTGACTTTGCTTTAAGCTCTCCCACAACCCTCTCGGCTGCGACAGCTATTTTATCTCCCCCCAGCACCTTCAGGGCTTTCTCCTCCTCTTCGAGCATGCTCCTCACAACCTCGGGTAGCCTTGTCGCAGCAACGAACTCTAGTCTCACAACACCCTCCTGGATCCTGTCGACGCTCAGTATCTTGATCGCCCCGACCTCAGCGGTATTCTTCACGTGCGTCCCGAAGCAAGCCTGGGCGTCCACCCCCGGTATCTCGACGACTCTCACAACACTAGAGTAAACGGAGCCGCCCTGGTAGAGCCTAATACCATACTTGGACTCGGCTTCAAACCTGCCTAGCTTGTAGATGTTTAACTCTAACCTTGAGTCGATTATCCTATTAGCCTCGTTCTCAATGGCCTCAACCTCCTCCCTCGTAATAGGCTTGTAGTGCGTTATATCCAGCCTAGCCTTCTCAACAGTCTTCTCGGCCCCAGCCTGCCAGACGTGGTCTCCTAGAACCCTCCTAGCCGCGGCTAAAACGATGTGGGTCGCGGTGTGGTGTCTCATCAACCTGTACCTCCTACCCCAGTCCACCTCAACCTCCACGAGATCCCCGGGCTTCAGGTCGGGCTCTCTGTCCAAGACGTGGACTACGACGTTGCCCCCGGTCTTGTAGGCTTCAACAACCCTGTAGACGTTGCCCCCTGCTTTGATGAAACCAGTATCGTGGTCCTGGCCGCCTGACCTCGGGTATATGACTGTCCTATCCAATACCACGAGCCTGCCTCTAACGCCTAGAACCCTGGCATCGACCCTCGTCTGATAGGGGTCTAAGTGGAAGACGGGGACTGTCTCAGGGAATGAGCCGGCCCAGTCTTCTACACCCTCCTGCTTCTCAACCTGCTTGGCCAGCCTAGGCGGTGCAGTGTGCCTTGAAGCAACAATGGAATAGAAGTCGCCTGGCACCTCGACGGAGACGCCTAAACCCCTGGCTTTCTCAGCCACAACCTCCGGGGGGACACCGTAGGAGTCGTAGATCGATATTAGATCCTCGAGGCTGAGAGCCCTCTTCCTGGAGAGAAGCTTCTTGACCAGGCTCTCGCTTTCAACCAGCGTGTTAACGAACTTGCCTACCTCAAGCTGGGCCACCTCTACAATATAGTCCCTTCTAGCCTTCAGCTTACCAAAGATGTAGTCGCCGTCCCAGTAGCTTATTTGCGCATCAAGTAGCTCGAGCACGACGTCCCTGACCCTGGACAGCTCGACGCCCGTCAGCAATATGTTTCTGACAAGCCTCCTGGCGACTAGCCTCGCGAGATAGCCCTCACCAGTGTTGGAGGGGACTATCCCGTCCGCCAACATGAGGGCGAGTGTACGGGTGTGGTCTAGGATTGAGTACATGTATACAGACTTCTCGAGGTCTCTAACGTAGTCCCCGAACCCCAGTCTACTCGCCTCCTCTAATAACTGTCTTAGAGACGAGATCTCCTTGTCGCTGGTCTCGTAGACTATCTTCTTCAGCACATCGTGGGGAGGCTCATCCACCCCCAGTATCTTCTTGAAGACGTCTACAAGGTTGCCGTACACGGCGTGGAAGCCTGTTGGAGTCCTCTGCGTGAGCCATGCAATCCTCTCGATACCGTACCCGCAGTCCACCACCAGCACTGGGTTTTCCACGAGCTTCCCGCCCACATCCTTATACTTCATGAAGACAAGGGTCGCCACCTCCAGGCCGTCTACTAATACCTCGGGGGCGGGCCCTGCGTTCCCACCCCCCTCCCACCACGACTCTTTGAAGACTATGTCATCTAACTCTAACCCCACCTCCTTGGTGAAGAAGTCTATGGTGTTGTCTAAGACGCCTTCAACCCAGTAGACCCATTTGCCAGGCTTGTTGAAAGCGTGCATACCCCCCATTTCAAAACTAGTCATGTGCCTGCCGAATGTTAGACCAACGTTATCGATATCAGTCAACCTCACCGAGGGTTGGACTATAACGAGGGGGTTGTGGGGTGGGTCGACCAAGCCGTCTGTGACGTGGGGCTGGAATACTATTATCGACGCGATCGTCAAGTATAGGTCGTCACGCCACTTCGCCAACACCGGGTAGGGGTCTACTACCCCGTGACCCCTCTTCGCGAGGAACTCTATGAACCTCCTCCTCGTCTCCTTTAGCGTTAGAGGCTTCAGCCCCTTGTAGTCCTTGTACAGGAAATCGTACTTCGAGCACGGTCTATCAGGGCATGTATCCCTGGGCCTAGTGCTCCACATAACCCCCTCGCATCTTCCGCAATTATACTTCTCGTACCCGTATCTCCTCAAGTAACCTAAGTCAATCCCGCTCGACGACAAGAGTACCCCCGATTAACTTCAAGGAGGTTATTGAGGGGACGTGTAATAAAGCTTCTTTATTCTAAGAGATAAAAGACTCGTGCACCGGAGGACTTACATGCCGAATAGTGAGCCGAGGCCTTCAGCAAGCTGCTCCTCGCTAACAGTCTCCTCTTTCTTCTCCTCCTTCTCTTCCTTCTTCTCCTCCTTAGCGGGCTGCTGTGGCGCCGCAGGCTGGGCTACAGGTGCTGCGGCCACGGGTGCCGCCAGGGCTTGCTCCAGCACTTTACCTATGTCGATCGTCTTGAGGGCCGCTACAAGCGATTTTACTCTGACCTCGTCCACCGACACTCCAGCGGCCTCTAGAACCTTCTTCACGTTCTCCTCGCTAATTTCTTTCCCCGCCTTATACAGTAGTAGTGAAGCATATATGTACTCTATAAAGCACCACCTCTGCCACGCATTCTAGATTGTTTCAGGGCTTTTTAAATGCGTGCAGGGGTTTAAAAGACTATCAGTCGAGAAAAGGCTACATGCCGAATAGTGAGCCGAGGCCTTCAGCAAGCTGCTCCTCGCTAACAGTCTCCTCTTTCTTCTCCTCCTTCTCTTCCTTCTTCTCCTCCTTAGCGGGCTGCTGTACCTGCGGTTGCTGAGGGACACCAACTGTCAACCCGAGCTCGGGTGCTTTACTCGACACTTCTACGGCTAATGCTAGGGCCTTCGAGTGAGCCGCCTTAACGATTACCCCGATAGTGTCGGGCGTTATGAACGCGGCTTCGACCGCGAGGCTTAAGGCCTCTCTGTGGGCTCTAGCGAGCGTCAGCTTCAGTATCTCGGGCTCTGGAAGCGCTATTTCGACACCTATCTTCAGGTAGTCTAAAACAGCCTTCTTCAACATCTCCGTGTACTCGTCTATGTTCAACACCAGCTTGTCGCCCGGTATGACGACCCCGCTGTCGTAGGCTACTTTAATCCTTAATTTAACCTCCTTCAACGGGAGGTCTAGCTTCTGGAGGAGGCTGGCTAGCTCGGGGGAGATCTTGTCGCCGGGTTTAGCCACAGTTGTGTCTTTAGCTATTTGAATGGAGTTGCCCACCACCTTGGTAGGTATCTTAAGCTTCCCGAAGACACTTAGCATGGGGCCCGGCGGGATCCCTGTGTCGCCTTCCGGTATTACTATCTCGCTTGAAGCCACGTCGCCGGGCTTGTAGTAAGTGTAGGATTTGTATTTCTCCAATAGATTGCTTAATTCGAAGGAGTTCATATTGGACATCAACACAGCTATCTGCCCGGTCAAGTACTGTTTTAACCCGGTTTTCTCCGGGTCTATACCCGCCTCTTTGAGCGCGATGCCGAGTAGCTTGGGCTTCACAACTCTAATAACCGCTTTGCCTCCAAGCTTCTTCCTCAATTCCTGGAACTTGCTTGTTGGGAAACCAGTTAAATCCGCTATGAGGATAGACTTGTGGTTCCTGATCTCCTCAGCTATCTCTCTAACTATTTTAACCTTCCACTCGGGTACCTCCCTACCCTTAACTAGAGCGGGCACCCCTATACACCCCTGACCTCCACTGGAATACCCATTGTCGTCTTCACAATAATCCTACCTATATTAGCCTGACCCTGCGGTAGCTTTGCCTCTAAAGCCGATATCACTGCCAGGGCGTTCTCCGCTAGATCCTCCGGCTTCATATCCACAGTGCCAATCGCCGTCATCACCTGTGGCTGATCTTTCAACCTAGCTAGGACAGCGTTCCTAAACCTGTTGATTAGAGCCGATATATCGGATCCCGGCGGGACGGGAACCGGGGCTTTACCTCTAGGGCCTAAAGCTGGACCAAGAGTCCTGCCCACGACTGACATCAGATCTGTTTTAACTAGAACCCAATCACACGAGCTCGCAATCTTCTTGGCGTTCTTCTTTGAAATACCTTGAAGGTCGTTCGACGTTAGCACGAGAAACGCCCCGGACTGCTTAGCCTTCTCGGCCATATCGCCGTCCGCTACGACGCATATCCTCTGCTCCTTACCTCTGCCTCTCGGTAATACAACTGTCTCTCTAATCTTCCCACCTAGCTCCTTCACGTTGACATCTCTTAGTGTTATAATTAAGTCGACGGACTCCTTGAAACCGGCGTTCTTGTATAACAGGGCTTTCTCAAAGGCTTGTACAAGAGCCTCCTTCGCTATAGGCATCAGGACACCTCCTTCTCCCACTCGCTCTCATACTTCCTAAGCAACTCGTCGTAGTGCCCTTCATCAACGAGCTTTTGAACCTCTCTCGGATCCTTGCCTTCTACAGTCAACCCGATAGACCTCGCGGTTCCTAGAATTGTTTTAACCGCCGTCTTCAATGTTTTAGCAGTCAGCTTGTCTTTCTTCAGGAGCGCGACCTTAACGACCTGTTCCATCTTCAAATCACCGATCTTCTGGTGACCTGGGTCGCCTGTGAACTCTTTGGCGCCAGCCTCCTTGAGGAGTAGAGCTGTCGTCGTCGGCACTCCAACTTTAATCTCGTACTTCTTTGTAGTCGTATCTACATGTATCTCAACCGGGACGCTCAACCCCTCGAACTCTTTAGTAGCCTCGTTGATGGCCTTCACGACCTCGCCTACATTCAACTTGAGTTGGCTCAATGTAGGCCCCAGGGGCGGCCCCGGGGTAGCCTTACCCCCTTCAACCATCACCCTGATAACCTTCTTACCCAAGACTACTCACCTTTCTTAACCGGTTTAACATACTCCCCCGAAATCGTTATAGGTATAGCGTGGGTGGCTTCTAAAATGCTAACCGTAAGCATGTTTTTATTCTTATCTATACCTGTAACCTGGGCTCTCATACCCTTGAAAGGCCCCCTCACAATCTCAACCAAGTCCCCGACTTTAATGGACTCGACAACGGGCTTGGGTTTGATAAGCCTCTCTAACTCCTCCCTCGAGACAAGTATCAGCGACCCGCTCTTGAGGTGTTTAACCTCAGAGATAACCCTGTATATGCCGGCAGGTTTTGTTGATTCAATGAAGACATACCCTCTGACACCCGGTGGGATTATCAGGCTTACTATCCCTACATCCTCCCCTTTCTCAGCGAGCTCTCTAATCCTCCTCTCTAAAATGACCGCTACATCCAACTCCCTGCCAACAGTAGTCCTAACAGCGTATATCTTAGGCTCCTCGCTAGACATGGGTTACCCCGCCATCTGAGGGAATAGGAAAGCGTAGAAGACGACCCTGATGACAAAGGCTATGCCCCCTACGATCGTCATTCCAAGTAAACTGAGCTTCAGCGTTGTCATGAAATCATCTCTCTCGGGCTTCGCCGCAACCGCGAAAATCTTCCTCCACTGGTCGATTATTTCCCTGAAATTCAATTACACCACCGTTGGTTAGGCCGGTAAAACTCTTTCCAGGTATTCGATTGGATCAAACAGTTTTAAATCTTTGTAATCCTGCCCGACACCGATGAACAACACTGGTTTCCTGATGGCGTAGACGATGCTTATGGGTACACCTCCTTGCTCATACGCGTCGACTTTCGCTATGACCACAGCGTCGACACCTATCTTCTCGCTGAAAAACCTGGCTTGCTCCAAGGCGTCGTTCCCAGTCAACGCGTCTACGACGAGGATCCTCATGTCTGGTTTAACCACTTTCACGATTTTCTTAAGCTCCTCGACCAAGTCCACGTCGGTGTGCATCCTACCCGCTGTATCTATCAGCACGACATCGTAGCCTTTGCTCTGAGCGTGGAGAATACTGTCGTAGGCTATCGAGGCCGGGCTCACACCATACCTCCCAGTGAAGACGGGAACCCCTATTCTATCACCGTGGATCTTCAGCTGTTCTTGAGCCCCAGCCCTGAAAGTATCAGCTGCGACCATTAGCGGTTTAAACCCTTTCTCTTTAAGGTAGAAGGCTATCTTAGCGATGGTAGTCGTCTTGCCTACGCCGTTGACACCTAGAAAAACTATCTTAAACGGCCTCTTGCTCCTGATAACATTATCGAAGTCTATAGTACCCGCCTCTTTGAAATAGCCTAGGATGATCTCTCTGAGATACGCTACTAGACTTGCCCTGTCCCTTACAATATTTCTTTCAATAGCCTCGCTTACTTTTTTCGAGATGTCTTCAGCCACTTCTAGCGCGACGTCGCTTGAGACCAGCTCCATTTTAAGCTCTTCCAGCTCGCTGTACAACTTGTCCTTGGAGAAGGCTATCGAGGAAATCTTGTCTACGAAGTTCGAAAAAATGTTTTTAAGGCGTTTAAACAAAGAGGCCCCCTTCACTTAATCCTCTATTGCCCCGCTCTCCCGGTAGCCTCAGCCTGCCTAGATTGAAGCTGTGCGTAAACCTGTGCTAAAATCTGCTGGATATATGAGTACTCTTCTACGACGGACTGGTAGTCTCTCTGAAGCCTGTCAATCATCCTCTTGACTGCTTGAAGTCTCTTCTCCAATATGCTTATTCCCTGCTCCCTGGTAGCTTTAGCATAATAGTTTAAGCCTAGATTCACGACAATATTGTTCTCCCATCCCTCTGAAACCTGGGCTGGAATCATAGCTGAGCCAAGCCTGTTTAAAAGAACATATATTTGAGGGGAGCCTTGCGGGAGGCTCTTTAAGGTTTCTATGACGAGCTGTAGCTCAGTGTACTGTGTTAGATATGTGTTTAAAGCCGATTGAATCGCCCCCGCATACTCTTTGAGCTCTTCAGCCCTTGCTACAAGCTCCTCCAGCGAGACAACCCTCTCCTCCGTCCTCTTACTCATCCTACAACCAGCCTCTCAATTCTCAGGAACTCCAAGACATCGCTCCGGGTAGCTTCATCAGGGCTTATTTCTTTAACCTCTTCTACAACGATGTGTTTCCTCCTGAGTTTATGGTTGCTCCCTAGAATGGAATACACTTTCTCCAAGGCCTGCTCTTTCGTCAACGCCCTAACCTCTTTCGTGAACTTCTGCCAGGTCGGGAACCTGTCGTGGCTAACAAGCATCCTCCCAGTGATCCTGAATATCTTTACCTCGCTCATCAGCCACCACCAAAGCCCCTTCTAATCCTCAGTATCTCGGGGCCTGTGGTTATGCCCCCGACTATGATACCCTTATTATTAGCAATTATTCCACTCTTTATAAATGGCACTCCAGCGTTGACGGTTGCTCTCTCCACTGCTACGCCGAGGATCTGTTGGATGACGTTCATCTCCTCCTGCGAGATGTCGGGGTGCACTACCCCGCCAACATCGTTCACGACGCCTATGCTACCAGGTATAGGCAAGTTGAGTAAGCTCCTTTTAACGAGGTTGACGCCTACAACCTCACTTATCTCCCTAAGGTCTTCATCCGAGAAATCCGGTGATATGATGCCGGCCTTGTTGTTCAAGAGTATTGCATTGCCTAGAGCGGTGACCCGCGACCTCAACGCTTTAACCTCCAGCCCGTATTTAGACGCCTCCTTCCTCAATTGCTCTACCTCGGAGCTATATGCGAAGTAGGGCAGTAGGAGGCCTTTGTCGTTCCCCGCGATGAAAACCCCGTTTAAAGGGCTACCACCCACCCTAAACTCCAATACGTTTACCCCTAGAACCTCTGATATCAGGTCTAAGTCGTCCCGCGGGAGGCCCGGGGGGATCAAGGCTATTTTATTATTCGCGAAGATGTAAACCCCTATATTCGAATTACCGTAAACACTTAGCTTAACTATCTCCATTAAATAAAACACCTATATGCCTCAGGAACCCCCGGCTTGAGGTCTACGTCTAGCTAGCAGGACCTTAGCTGTCTTCTCGTTCGGGTCAAACCTCACCTCAACTACAACTCTCCTAGGAGGCTTCTCCCTACCCTTAGACCACACAAACTTGTTTACCATCGGGTCTATGATTATCTTCTCGGCTTGCTTGAAGTGCCTGGACACGTACTTCCTAATCAGCCTGACCGCCCTGTCCGCCCTGTTCATCCTTCTACCAAAGTATACCCTCGCAAGGGGGATTACATGAATGGACTTCTTAACTTGGCCCTCGCTCACCTAGACCACCCCTTAGAGTTTCAGCTTGTTTCTACGCCAGTTCCTAAGCCGAAAACCTCTCCTAACCCTCCTGTTAGTCTTCAACGTAACCCATACAGGTATAGGTCTATTGCTTTTAAGAGCCGCCGCCAACCTTAGCTTCCTGGCCAGCGGTTTGAAGTGCGCCATACCTACTTCCTCCTAATCTCAATCTTGGTCTCCCTATGTGTCTGCTCGTAAATTTCCGATAGTAGTCTTTTCAGAAAATCATCTGTGATGGGTATTTTAACTCTTCCACTCCTAGCCAGGTTGATCAATTGTTCCTCGAGCGCTTGAGCGAGCTCGGGTCTAACAAGCCTGAGGTTCGACAGCCTCTCCCTAGCCTCGGGTGTGAGTATCTGCCTTAGAGCGGCCTCTATTTGGGCTCTACGTTCCTTCTCCTCCTCCAGCCTCTTCTGCATCTCAGCTAGCTTCCTTCTCTTAATCTCCTCTAACTCCTCGTCCTCGTACTCCTCACCCATTTTAAAACACCTTCCTAGTTGTCTAAGAGTGGTTTTAATCCTCTTAAGGTTTAACTAGCAGGCAAGTACTTCGAGTACTCAGGGTTCTCCTTCGCGTACTCTCTAGCGACTTCTAGGGCTATTCTATCCATTATTGCGACCGCCTGAGGCGTCAGCACTCTGCCCTTCTTAGTTTTCCTAACTAGCTGGGCCTGCTCCAGTTGGTGCAGTATCCTTCTCACCACACCCCCACCGGCTTCCCTGAAGTGGGGAGGCCTCACACCCCTCCTCTGCCTCCCACCGTATATAACCCTAAACCCACCAACGCCGATGGGCTCCCCGGATTTATACAGTTTCCTCATAATGCTGGCCGCCCTGATATACCACCAGTCCGGGTCCGCGGGCGGTTTCTCCTTGAAGCAACCTGTTTTAACAAATATGTGCCAGCTCGGCGGCTTGACCTCTGGAACATTCTCCTTCAAGTAGTCGGCCAGCCTCCTTATCAACCTGTCGGCCGGGACTTCCAGAGCGTTGACCATCCTCAAACACTCTCTGAAGCAAGCTAGATGTAGTTTAATCAAATGGGTGTTTTAAATATTAATAGAGTCTCGACCACCCTTCCTCTTCTTTACAAGTATGAAAGTGTGGCCTCTAACATCTCTAACAACGCTACCTGTCCTCGAGGCTATGAGCTCTGCAAGGCTCTCGACGTCGCTGCCAGCCGTCTTCAAGTACGATTTGAGGACGCGGATCTTCACTACACCCTTCTTATCCAGCCTATTCTTCACTTCTCTGATGAAACCCTCAGAGACCCCTCTCTTGCCCAGCTGGACATCTACTTTGCCCTCGAGTCTCCTCTTAATCTCCTCTTTGATTTTATCATCAACCGTCTTCTCCACCCGCACTCTATGCATGTTACAACCAGTCTTGAACCTTTACCCTCACTCACAATCCTGTACCTCGCCGTCAAACCAGGTATTAGGGGGATGCGGCATCTCCTGCAGTAGCCTCTCCGTATGTATCTCGGGGGCCTCGTCCTGCTTTTACCGGCTAGCTCGATTATCAGAGAGATATACCTTCTAGCAAGCTCCTTATCCCCTTTTCTAACAGCCTCAACCGAGAGATCGTACAATATCCTCATTCTCTGGAGTGCTAGATCCCTGAGAACCCTGCTCAAAAAGCATCTCCACCAAATACTAGCCCAGTATATCCACCGTTAAGAGTGTTAAAAACTGTTCCAGCTAAATCATTGCCTGAGGAAGAAGAATGACGGGGAAATTAAATATAATTCTAATAGAAGCAGGGTTAGAGCTGGTTCCAGCCGAGATATCACGGGAGCCATCCGTGGTTAAAAACGCTAGGAAGAGGGGTAAGAAGCCCGAAGAAATACTCCTCGACATATCCGTCCACTACCATGCCGCGAGAAAGCTCAAGGACTGGGTGAAGCGGGGGAGGCCGGACATAGTCCACACAACGCTCCTCCAACTCCTAGACGGCCCTGCCGCGAGGAACGGGCTTGTAAACGTGTTTGTACACACATACGGGAACAAGCTGATATCCTTCAAAACAGGAGTCCGCATACCCCGCAACTACAACAGGTTCACCGGCTTAATGGAGCAATTGCTCGTGGAGGGGAGAGTACCGCCTGGAAGCCGGGATCCCTTGATAAAGGTGGAGGATTACGGGCTAGAGGACTTCACTCAGAAGGCCGGTTTAAAAGGGCTAATACTCCTCTGGGAGAGAGGGGAGCCCGCAGAATTGGGTAGCCTAGTGACCCGGGCCTTCGAGGAGGGCTATGCTATTGGCATAGGGGGATTCCAGCACGGTGACTTCAGCGAAAGTGTATTGAAGATCGCTACAGAGAAATATTCAATCTACAAGGAATCATTGCCGACATGGATCGTAGCTTCACGCTTGATCACAGCATTCGAGTTGAAGCAGGGTTTATTAAGGATTTAATAGTATAATAAATGCTGGATCTAGATCAAATAATTCAAAAATATGATCTAGGGTTCCTACGATGTATAATAATTATATATTATAACATGCTTATCGCTTCTTTTTAAACCTTCTAAAACCAGTAACTTTACGATAGAAACACATTTCAAGAGGTTGGATCGGGTGTCAATTTTATGGATCAACAAGTTGTAACACGTGAGAATGAAGGCAGGATCGACCCGCTGGTCGAGTACGCCAGGTGGAACAGCCTGGACGTCAACGAGAACGCTAACAGGTATATGGGTCCAACAGGCTTTTTCAGCTACCTCCTAGAAGAGTACATGAAGAAGGATCTCCTCGACCTGATACCCCATAGGATACTGAAGGCGCATAAAGCGGGTTTAATCTACCTGCACAAGCTACCGCACAGTATTTACATACCCTACTGCTCAGGCCACAGCGTCAGCAGGCTCTTGGAGAAGGGTTTGAAGACTTTCACCGTCATCTCTAAGCCGGCCAGGCACTTCGACACGTATGTTGACCACATAGCCAACTACCTCATCACGATGCAACACTACTTCACGGGAGCCCAGGCTTTCTCAAGCGTCGAATGGTATGCGGGCCCCTTCATAAGGGCCGATAAGCTGGACTACAAGACTGTTAAGCAACACATCCAGAGGCTGTTATTCAACCTCAACTACCCGACTAGAATCGGGATGCAGACACCTTTCACGAACTTCACGGTGACAATGAACGCCGCTAAGAAAGCGCTGGAGGGAGACTACGCTGTATACGATGGAAAGAAGACCGAGCCGCTGGGCGTCTACGAGGACGAGGCCAAACTATTCCTGAAGGCCATGGTGGAGCTACTGATGGAGGGGGACGCCGTCGGCCAGCCCTTCACCTTCCCGATACCAACCCTCATGACGACGGCTAAATGGCTCTGGGAGGACCCGGAGATACATGAAGCCGTGTTCAAGACAGCCGCCAAGAGAGGTAGCTTCTACTGGTTAAACACGAGAGTCGTAGACCCGGATGCCTCCTTCGCAATGTGTTGCAGGCTGACTATTGACAAGAACGAGCTGGCCTACGCCTTCTCAAAGAGAGGAGGCTTCACCTTGAAGGGGAGCTCGCTGACCAGGAGGGATGTTGAGGAGGCCGAAGAAGAGTACTGGAGTAAGCTTGAGAGGCAGAGGTTCGGGGGTATATGGGCTATGCCTGATATAACGGGGAGCGTCAACGTCGTTGACGTCAACCTGCCTAGGGTGAGCCTAGAATCCCAGCGGGAGGAGTCCAAGTTCTGGGAGCTCTACGAGGAGAGGCTTGGGCTTGTGAAGGAGGCTGTGGACTGGTTCAGGGAGAGGTATGTGAAGCTCATGAAACAGTACCCGGGCATGTACAGCATGATACTAGAGTACATGCACGAGTTCCCTTCAAGCCACTTCAACACAATAGGGCTCGTAGGGTTGCCTGAGGCCGCGGCCATATACATGGGCGAGCCGAAGCTGTGGCTGGAGGGCTCAAGGAGGGACTGGCTGAGAGCGGCTGACTTGATGAGGAAGATGGTCGAGTTCGCCACAAACCATGCGAGAGAGTGGATGAGGGAGACTGGGACGCCTTGGAATGTCGAGGAGGTACCGGCTGAGTCTGCCTCCCCGAAGATGGCGGCATTAGACATGAAACTCTACCCGGAGCTAGCCGAGTACCTGCCTGACCCCGGGAACCCCGTCTACAGCACTAGTATCGCACCGTACTATGGTGAAATAGATTTACCCGAGAGGATCGAAATCGAGTCGAAGGTTCAAAAATACTTCACGGGAGGAGTAATGATGCACATCTTCCTGGGCGAGGAGGCTGAACCCGAGGCCCTGGCTAAGCTGGCTAAGAGGATAATGGAGACTGACATAGTGTACTGGAGCTTCACGCCGGCTCTAACCTATTGCCCATCATGCGGTAGAACCTTCACGGGCTTGTACACTAGGTGCCCGGTGTGCGGCAACACCAACGTGGAGATCTGGAGTAGAATAATCGGCTACTACAGGCCTCTCAAGAACTGGAACCCGCAGAGGAGGAGGGAGTTCTGGACAAGGAAACACTATAGTTGAAGACAAGCTCGGAGAAAGGTATTTTTCATATGGCGAACATCAAGCTTATCGGGGCTGGCTGGAAGAACATAAGCCTCGTAGACGTAGTGGATTCTGTCACCTTCACCCTCTGGCTTTGCGGATGCAATTTAAAATGCCCTTTCTGCCACAACTGGAGGCTAGCTGTAAACGACCCTGAGAGATGCCGTCCACTAGACGTAGACCGCCTACTGGACGAGCTGGAGGCCTCTAGGAGTCTAGTAGACTACCTCCACGTGACAGGCGGGGAGCCGTTGGTGCAGTGGGCTGAGCTAGAGGGGCTTCTAAGGATCGCCAGGGAGAATTACAGCGTTAAAACCAGCTTGAACACCAACCTCACACTTTATAAACCGCTGAGCAGGCTCCTCGATAGAAACGTTGTAGACCACATCGCCTCGGACTTCAAGGTTCCCCCGGAGGTGATGTTTGGGCAGAAACCCGAGTCCGTTGGAGTGTTGTGGGGTTTATACGAGAGAAGCCTATCGCTTGTGGCAGACCACAACATACCACTCGAGCTCAGGATACCTGTCTCCAAGTTCAGCAAGCCAGAGCTCGTGGTAGGCTACTTGGACAAGGTTAAAAGCCCCTTATCGAGGATAAGCCGCCTGGTCATAGTGGTTCAACCGCTACTAGGCGAGCCTGTCACCACGCCCAGGGATCCGGGTTGGTGCAAGCTCTTCTGCAACCCGGGCAACGACCTCCTCGACGCCATCGCTGAATCAGTGTCCAAGCTGGGATTTAAGACGAGGGTTAAGAAGTGGCTTTCAAGCTGAGCTCTTTTAACGCTGACACCCGCTAAACTATTCCCGGTTGGTTGCTGAGGATGCATGCCAAATACTACCCTTCAGCGAAGTTGATAGCCAGACTAGAGGGCTCCGGGAGGCTTATAGCCGGGGCGGCCAAACTCTCCATCTCACCGCGGGAACTCGAGGATATACTGGGGAAAATGGGTGAGGATAAAGCTGAAGAGTGGGTTAGAGAGCTCGTGAGGAGGGGCCATGGGAGCCCCTTGGAGCACAGCCTATACGTTTTCGAAGTGGTCTGTAGCAGAGTTTGCAGCCACCAGCTCGTCAGGCATAGACACGCATCCTTCACCCAGCTAAGCCAGAGGTATAGTGATAGATACCTCAGGGGGGTTGTAGCCAGGGCGAGAGAGGTGTTGGGGGGTGAGGTGAGCGGGCTGGACGAGGTTGCTGTGCTGGATAAGCTTACTGAGGCCGACTTAGACTTCAACACGCTTCTAAGCATCGTTGGCGAGGGCTTCATCATCCCACCTAGAGTCATAGAGTTGAAGGACAGCTTCTTCCTGAAGAAGCTTGCCGAGGGTGTTAGAAACTACTATATCTCCCTCAGGAGCGGCGTCAGCTACGAGGACGCAAGGTTCCTACTGCCGCAAGCTGTTAAAACAAGGCTTGTATTCAGCGCCAACGCCCGGGAGCTACTCGAAGTATTCATACCATTGAGAACCTGTAGCAGAGCCCAGTGGGAGATCAGATGGGTTGCCTGGATGATGAGAGAAGAGCTCGCGAAGGCGGAGCCGGTGGTATTCAAGTACGCTGGCCCCCGGTGCGTTCTAGCCGAGAACAGGGTCAGGGCTAACCCGTGCTCTCTCGAGGACTTCATCGAAGGAAGATGCTCCTTCACGATAGAGAGGTGCCCCGAGCTCGTCCCCAACCACAAGATAAGAGACTGCCTCGTCTCATCGGTAACGGACTATTTGAGGAACATCCACGGAATTTAACGCCACAGTTAATCAAGGAGTAAGGATCCCCTACGCAACCGCGGAAAACGTGGGGGGCAAGGGGAACATGTTTACTAGGGACAGGGCTCTCAATGATTTAAGCCGTT
>JAEMPJ010000048.1:0-13137 GCA_022759365.1 Thermogladius sp.
GCGTTCTCAACCCTCCTGGGCATACCTGGGTGGACGACTTCTTTATCTAGTACTATACCGTAGACTAGTTGAGTGTCGAGGACGTTGCCTCCCTTCTTCTTCTCGATCTTGACATCGTCAACCCTGAAATCGTATGTACCATCTGGTTTCCTCTCAGCGACAGTTAGAGCAGCGTCGATAGACATGTTAGTCAACTTCTCGCTGACTAAGGCCCCGCCAATATACTTGCTCGCTATAGTTGTCGAGACAACCTTACTCAGCACACTCCTGTCGTCGGGGTTAACCTTGATCGCGATCTCATCTAATATCCTGAGAGCCTCCTTCAACGCCTTCGTGTAACCCTCAATGATTATAGTCGGGTGGATATTCTGGTCGAGGAGCTCTTCAGCCTTCCTAAGTAGGGCACCCGCCAGGACTACAGCTGAGGTAGTCCCATCTCCAACCTCAGCGTCCTGGGCCTTAGCGACCTCCACTAAGAGCTTGGCGGCCGGGTGCTGAACCTCCATCTCTTTCACAATGGTAGCACCGTCGTTTGTCACCGTGACGTCGCCGAAGCTGTCGACCAGCATCTTGTCTAATCCTCTAGGGCCTAGGCTTGTCTTCAAAACCTCTGCTAGAGCCCTGGCGGCCATTATGTTGGCTCTTAGAGCTTCCCTGCCAACAGTCCTTTGCGACCCCTCTTTCAATATCAAGACAGGTATACCATACATGGCCATTCGGCACAACCCCCATGAACCAGTTCTTTTAAAGGTGATGATATTACTTCTATATAAACCTTTCTCAACGGTTTAATAAAGGGGTTCGAGGAGAGAGATAGTTTAAGGGGAAGTATTTGAGCATCGAGCTAACCAGCAAGGAAGAGCTTGAGAGAGTCCTATCCTCCGATGAACCAGTTGTAATAGAGTACTATGACCCGGATGAAGAGGGATCCAAGGTCTTCTCAGAGGTGGTTAAAGAGCTTGGTAAGGTAGCTGACTCTAGATTAATATTCTGCAGGATCAACGTAAAAGAACACAGCGCCTTAGCTGAAGGGATTGGAGAAACCCCTGCCCTCAGAGTCTTCTACAAGGGAAACGTGATTTTCGAGCAGAGAGGGTGTTTTGGGGATCCGAAGCTGGATTTAATGGTTCTGAGGCGTGGGATAAGAGCCGTCTTCGAGAGTATCAGACTGAGCCTTAAGATATAGTGTGTTCTACCTAGAATGGTTGCTCCCGGCTATTGATCTCTTGAATAATAGTAGAGATCTCGTCGGGTTTCAAGTAGACCTGGAAGAGAAGTGTGGGTTTGGGAGGTTTGTATAATGGATGGTGGACGCCGTCCTCTCCCAACAAGACATAGCCTCTCTCAGCCGCGACCCTTAGTTCGCTGACGCTCCCTGTCTCAATAAACAGCCGGAATTTCTCGCTGAAGCCTAGAGCCTCCCTAATATATTTCTCCCCTACAACAGCTCCACACACGAAGCAGGAGTAGTCCGGCATTATGGAGTTAAAGCCGCATTTAGGGCATTGAACAGGCGATCTAATCCCGAACTTGGACCAAGCATACTGGAGGGCTGATATTAGATCTTCCCTGCCATACTCCCTCGCAAGCTTGTAGAGCTTGCCGACCTCGTTGACAACAGCCCTCCCCCCATTGTAAATAATGAACTCGAGTTGTTCGCGAGTCGGCTTCTCGACTAGCTCGAGGAGTCTGAGCGATATCAGCTCGTTTACTTGGGGCTTAAACCTCCTAATCCTCCTGAGCACCGTCTCCAGGTCGGGCTTAGACGAGAGGCCCTGGGTGACGAAGTCTAGTACATCCAGGACTATCTTCCTCGATTTCTCGTCATCTAACCCTAGCTGGGATAAACCTAGGGCATCGTATACATGGCTGTACATCTTATCTAGTAAATCGCTTGCCTCGAAGACCTTCTTCCTACTAGTCTTCTTACGCGTCTTAGCCTCTACTTTCTCCTCTTTTCCCCCAGAAGATTTTGCCCCACGGGATTTACGGGGAATGAGAACCCCCTATATGTATTCTTCCCCTGAGGGGGTTTCAAGAGATCCGGAGTCTCTTTCTCTAATGTACTCGGAGATTAAGTAGCTTATCACGAGCTTCGCTACCGGTGTTTTATTCCTCAACCTCTCCAGGATCTTGAGGTATCTCTCACCTTTATTCTTCCTACCCGCTTTCTTAACTAGCCTTCTGACAATGTAGTTCAATACATCTTCGTACTCGTCTTCTATGTTGATTTTATCCTCGTAGTAGTCCTCTATTACTTCCTCAATTATATCCCCGAGGAGTTCATCAGTCATATCCACAAAGGTATCAAGCGCTGATTGACCAACCACTTCGACAACGCCCCAGCTTCATAGTGTTGTTATAAACAACTATTCCTTATAAATTAAACTCTACTTAATAGACTCGAAGGAAAAACTGTCAACCACTCTCCTGGATGAGACCCCTATCTTCAGCAACTCGTATTTAAACCCACTATTCGTCTTTATCAACCTCATCAAGCCAGTTGAGCTCAACTCATAGGGGCTTGGAGCGCTGAAAACCGTTATCACCCTCCCCTCATGGTTCACCTTATACCCATCTACTGCTTCGTGTCCTCTCACAATAAACTTCGCCCCGGTAAGCTTGAGGAACCTGTCAGTCACCTTGAAACCATAGAGGAATCCGGCTCCTCTCGTAGATTCCATCAAGTCTATCTCCTCGTCTATTGGGTCGCTCCATAGGATGGATTCTAGGTCTAGGTCGTCCCAGGCCGGATCCCCTATTGAAAAGACCTCTTCAAGGTTGCTGGCGCTCATAGTTCTAAAAGGTGGGCCGCCGTGTAAGAACACTACCTCACCCTCGATCAAGGCCGCGAGTGGGAGTCTCTCGAACAACCTGTACGTAAGGCGCATTATCTCGCTGGATCTCGTCGAGGCAAAGTACTGTGAGACCCTGTAGGGGAAGTCGTGGGGATAAGGCTTAAGCCAGGTTGGAGGCTCATGGTTCCCACGTAAAAGCACCACGTCCCCCGGATGTTTGATCTTCAATTCGAGGAGGTATGCTAAGAGCTCTATTTGGTGAGCTCCCCTGTCAACATAGTCCCCTAGAAACACTGCTTTAACTCTTTTACCGAGCTTTTCCAGCAAACCAGTCGTGTCCAAAAGTAACTGGAGACTAGGGAGGTCCCCGTGAAGATCCCCGATAACGTAGAGCTCGTTGAAGGAGTCGGCCTCTATTTCAACAACCCCTGGAAGCCTATACCTAACCCCCTCGCCCGAGTATGATGCTAAACCACCGGCTACCCTGATAATCTTCGCGAACTCCTCGGGAGCCAGCCTTCTTTTTTCCCCGGCCAAAACTAACCTCCCTGTGGCCTAACTAAGTAGATTTCGTAACTAGTGAAATTAAAAACATCGTGATTAACGTTCATCGAGTATAAGTGCTGTGGATTCACCCAAACATGCGCTACAGCGATGACCGGCGAGTAGTCCACCACGTTCAATTGGTCTACACCTGTCACTACTCTGATTTTAACCAGCTCGTTAAACAGATCCCGGAGCACAGACATGTTCGGCGATGAGGCTATGAGGATGGCGTAGCTCCCCTCTCTTCTCAAGACTAGGCGCCTTTTAACAAGCTTGCCGTGGATATGCCTGTAGTAATGGTTTATGAAGCTCCCATAGGATACTCCCAGGCCGACTAGCCTGTACAATTCCGCCAAGCCTAAGGGGTTGGAAGGGGGGTTATATGATTTGAAAATGGTTAAAAGAGTTACCTCATCAATGAAATCTAGATCTACAGGTGAGTCTCCCCCAACAATCTCATCGAACCTAACAAATTCCACTGAACCGTTCTTCTCGACAGGTATAATAACATCTCTAATTAAGCCCCGGAAAAGGCTCTTACATATATAGCCATACCTGCTCTCAGCAAACTCCCCTGCCTCCTTGTAGACGAGTAGGACAGGCCTTGATGTGAAAGATGGGTACACGATCTTTGGTTGGAGGCCGGCTAGACAGAGCCTTTGAGGGATTTTCTGCGACATACCTATCACGTGGAACTCTATTTTCCCCAGCTTGTGTATACCAGCATGGTAGTATTCGTGTAGCAGTCCAGATCTTATCCCCCTCCTCACGATCTTAGCCAATCTGTCATACGGGATGCCTATGAGACGGCTTATCTCCTTCAGCGACTCTGCCCTTATGGAAAGCGAAGATACCTCCTCAAGGGTCTTATAGAGCACATCTCCTTCACTCATCTTAACACCCTCCAGGTACTTCTAGCCTGTGGGATGATCCGAAGGAGGATCCTAGCGGGGTGTAAAGGGTGGTGTTGAAGCTATGGCATGCGTGAGCTTCGAGAAATTTGGGTAGGGCTCTGAGGCTACCATTATGTTCATCCCTTTTTCCACAGCGGCCAAGGGTCTTCATCGCCCTTCAGCACGCTCGTGTTAGATCATCGATCATATTATCGGACTTCATCACGCTAAACCATACCGCTCGGCCAAATGCCTTCAAATCATTGAGTCATAGACGGGAGTACTCCTCATCGCTACATCTGCTTATCACGTAATGTTTAATTCGCTTAGCTTCTTTTTAACGATATCTGCCACAAGCGACCCATCTACTCTACCCCTCAATATCTTCATAGCCTCGCTCATCACTATGTTAAAAGCCTTACCGGGCTTTGATCTCAGTTTTTCAATGTTTTCTTCGATCACTTTATTAACGACTTCCACAACCTCGCTCTCTGAGGCTTTCCTCAAACCCATCTCCTCCAGTATCTCCTCGATTTTGCTTGTGGGCCTCTCAGCGATTTTCCTGAGAACATCTGGGATAGCCTCCTTGGCCAGCCTGCCCTCAGCCACATACTCGATCACTTTTTCTATATGCTCATCCTCAATGTTCTCCACGTGAACCCCCTCGTTTTCAAGCATTTTAAGCGTGTTGACTATGGTGGAGGCGATTACCACAGGAGGGATCTTCCCCTTCCACTTTTCAGCGAGCTTCTCGTAGAGGTCTAGCCTTATATCGTTGATCAAGTTTAACGCTAGGTCTCTGCTTAAGCCGTGCTCGCTTGTCAGCCTCTTTAACTTGACATCAAGAGGCTCGGGGACAAGCTTCTTAGCCGACTCTATTAATTCGTTAGTGATCAATATTGGCGGTATATCCGTCTCAGGGTACATCCTGGCTCTACCCGGCCTAGGCCTCATGTACCTTGTCGTGCCATCTGGGTTGGCTCCTCTAGTCTCCTCTGGCACACCATCGAAGGCGGCTCTAACCCTCTCCACAATAACCTCCACCGCTTTCTGAACCTTACCCCTCTCCCCGGCCACTATGACAAAAGCGTCTCTCTCAGGGTTGCCGCCAAGCCTCTTATATATTTCAGCGACCTCCCCACTACTTATCCCGTATCCCGGTAGCTCATCGCTATGGATTAAACCTCCAACCCCAGCCCAAACCCTAGCGTAGTCGGCTAGCTCGGTCCCGAACCTCCTACCAGGCTGTAGCTCTAGGCCTAGCAGGCCCTTGAACCCCTCGAGCTTGAGCGCGTATACGACAGCGTCTTTCTCGGAGAGTATTTTCTTGATGAGCTTAGACTGCGTGTTCTTGAAGAACTCGGTTAGGTCGACGGGCTCGACTCTAATAGACTCCTTGGCTAGACCCCTCCTGGCAAGCTCATCCCTGAGCCATAGAAGCCTCGTCTGCCTTAAAACCTCGTACTCTATCACCTTGGGTATTAAATACAGGTGCTGTATTCCTTTGATTTCAACTTTACCACCCCCCTCTATGCTCACATTCACATCCTGCCTTATCGAGCCCAGGCCTCGTTTAGCCTTACCGGTTAGCCTCACCAGCTGGCCTATTTTAAAAGCCACCCTCCTAGCCTGCTCGGGGCTATGGATGTCCGGCGCCGTGGCTATCTCGATCAACGGTATACCCATTCTATCCAACTTATAGTGGACTTCAAACTCGGATTCACTTATCTTCCTGGCAGCATCCTCCTCTAGGCATAGGGTCTGAATACCGATCCTACCCTCTTCGTCCTCCAGCCAGCCGTTCAACGCTATCAAGCTCGTCCTCTGAAATCCGCTTACATTACTTCCGTCTATCACGATCTTCCTCATGGTGTATACTTCGTCTACAATCTTCATATTCAGTGAGAGGGCGACTGCTAGCGCGATTTTCAGCGCCTCCATGTTCATGGAGTGCGGTGGCTCCTCATCTGCCTCGACGAGGCACGAGGATTCCCTAGGCGATGAGTACCTGAACCTCCTCCCCTTCTTCCACTCGAGTACAGCAGCCGGGTCGACCTCACCCATTTCGCTTCTAGCAGGCCTCAGCTCCCTGGTGAAGACGTCGCCCTCCTCTTCAACGAGTTTCGTTGGGCAGTTGCAGAAGAGCTTCTCTCTAGTGTCTAGCTGCACATGTATCTCTAGTCCAACTCTCAGACCAACCTTCCTGTAATCTACCTCGGCCCCACTTTTACTCATAAGGCCACCTCGGGAACAAGTCGAGTGTGTGCCTGTAGGTGATCTCCCCTTCCAGGTTTGTCAGCATCCACTTCCTGACCTCGCTCAAATCCCTGGATTTATTCGCCAGAACCCATGACAGCTTTACATACGCTACCTCGGGCAACATGTCTTCGAGAGGTATCACCCCAGCCTCAAGGAGCCTCCTGCCAGTAGAGTAGACGTTTAAGTTCACCCTACCGAAGAGACACTGGCTTGTCATGACGAACGGTATCCCGTTTTCCACACCCCTCTTTATCGACTCGATTAGCCTGTTGGCTATATGGCCGAGCCCGCTTCCCTCGATTACTATACCGTGGAAGCCCTTGTCTACGAGGAAGTCTATTATCTCGGGTTGGACGCCCGGGTAGGCTTTCACTAATGCAACCCTGTTGTCGAACCTGCCCTCTAGTATGGGGGTTCTGCCCCGATCCCTCTCCCGGAGTATCCTCCCAACTATTTTTATCTCCCCCGTGTAGGGGTTGACCAGTGCTATAGGCTTGTCGTTTATGGACTGGAACGCATCCCTCCTACTCGTGTGCATCTTCCTCACCTTCACACCCCTGTGGACAGCGATCATCTCATCTGATGTGGAGGCGTGCATCGCCACAACGGACTCGGCTAGAGGGGCTTTGGCCGCGGTGATGAAAGCCCCTTTCAAGTTGAGTATCGAGTCACTGCTGGGTCTATCGCTACTTCTCTGCGAGCCAACGAACACTATTGGGACAGGTTTATCCCTTATCGCGAAGGCGAGCGCGGCCGCGGAGTAGGACATCATGTCTGTCCCATGTGCTATAACCACGCCCGCAACACCTCTATTCATCTCCTCATAGACCTCTCTCGCAAGCCTCTCCCAGTCCTCCGGCGTGATGTCCTCGCTGAAAACGCTCATAACCTCCCTCGCCTCGAATAACGCTATATCAGCCAGGTCCGGTGCCCACTCGATTATTTCCTCGGTCGATAAAGCCGGTACCACGGCTCCAGTCTCGTAGTCGATTTTAGAAGCAATAGTGCCTCCAGTGCTGAGTAGCACTATCTCCCCTCTGCGCCCCCCAGCTTCTCCGATACGCCCACGTCTCTCCACCCGGGGCTTCTTCGATAGGAGAGATATCTGGGAGCCCTCTTCGATTTTAACCCCGACGTTGTAACCGTTATCAAGTTTTATGACCAGTATGTCCTCACCGCTCCTAATAGTGTACCTGGGCATTAAGACGCCTTCGAACACCTCGCCTCCTTTAACTACTTTTATCCGATCACCTGGCTCGATGTTCATGCTAGACAGCAGCGATGCTAGCTTACCGGTGTACCCATGGTAGACAAACATGCCTAATAAACCCTGTTACACAGAATTTGAGACACGGCTAAATAAGTAATCTCCCCTGTGTGAAAGCCTGCTGTCATCTAAATTACTATACTACAGAGGGGTTCACGGCTTTTCGAGAAAACCGGGTGGTTCAGCCAGTTGTGGTCTTTGATGCTGGGGCTAGAACCCTCCTCACATACTCTATTCTATTCCTAACCTTCGGAGGCTTGTTCTTCCTTCCCTTAGGCGGTATCTTAGGAGTCTGGCTCCTCACTTTACCAGCTTTAGTTAATGAGCCGTGGCTAGGCATAGTGTGACCACCTAAGGAGAATTATCTCTTTCAGGGATATTTAAATAAGTGTGTGATTAAGTAGAATTAGTGAAAGAAAGGTGGAAGAATGGCTACCATATATTTTACCCAGAATGTCCTAGGGGCTTTCCTACTAGACGAGGAAGGGAGAAGGGTCGCTGAGAGTCTAGCACCGTTTAAGACGAACGAGATAATAGACTACCTTATTGACCAGGAGGAGGGGAAGCCGACACCGCAGGCTAAGGAGGTTCTAGAGAAAGCTAAGGCCTCAGGGTTCACGGAGATAGTTGCTGAGACAATTGAGGATGGCAGGATAATCAGCTCTTTGAATCTGACACCTAAGATAATTGCCAAACCCGCCGTAGTAGCCAAGTTCAGGGAGTCTCTGCCTAAGCTAGCTGTGGAGCTAGGCCTCTGCGGATCGGAGGAGGAGTATTTCACCAGACTACACGAGATATCGCTGGAGTTAACGAGGAGAAAACTGAGAAAAGAGGCGCAGAAGAGGGATCTACTTGCCGTCCAGGCTATTAGAGCAATAGACGATATCGATAAGACGATAAACCTGTATGTGTCGAGGCTTAGGGAATGGTACAGCATACACTTCCCCGAACTGGACGAGCTTGTTAAAGACCACCACGACTACGCCCTGATAGTACACGAGCTCGGGGACAGGAGTAATATAACCCTCGAGAAGCTGAAGAGGCTTGGCTTAAGCGAGGAGCTGGCGGCCAAGATAGCTGAGGCCGCGAGTAAAAGCATTGGGGCTGACCTAAGCGACTTCGACATGGAGTACATTAAGAAGCTTGCTGGCATCATCCTAGACCTCTACGATTTGAGAGAGACGCTTGGAGACTACATAGACGCTGTCATGAAGGAGGTTGCGCCCAACGTGACGGCCCTTGTGGGTAGCAAACTTGGTGCGAGGCTTCTAAGCCTGGCGGGTAGCCTGGAGAACCTGGCTAAGCTTCCAGCCAGCACTATCCAAGTCCTCGGCGCTGAGAAAGCGTTGTTCAGGGCTTTAAGGACGGGAGGTAAACCACCTAAGCACGGTATTATATTCCAGTACCCAGCTATACACAAGAGCCCGAGATGGCAGAGAGGGAAGATCGCTAGGGCTCTAGCCTCCAAGCTCGCTATAGCGGCTAAAATAGACTTCTACAGCGGGAGGTTTATAGGAGATAAACTGGTTAAAGAGCTTGAGGAGAGGATAGACGAGATCAAGAAGCTTTACGCTAAGCCGCCCGCTAAGAAGGCTGAAGAGGCTAAGCCTTCCAGGAGGAGTAGGGAGAGGAAGAGGTGAAGGCCGTGAGCGAGGCAGTCTCCATTAAACCCCACGAGAAATACTACGGTGTCTTTATCGTTGAGCTGGAGGACGGGAGTGTCAGGCTGGCAACGAAAAACCTTGTCCCCGGCCACAGGGTCTACGGGGAGAAGCTGTTTAAACATGGAGGAGTCGAGTACAGGGAGTGGAACACTTATAGAAGCAAGCTCGCAGGGGCTTTAGCCAACGGTCTGAGCGAGCAACCTATCAGGGAGGGGGACTCAATACTGTACCTAGGCGTCGCCACAGGCACCACTGCAAGCCATATATCCGATATAATAGGGTTGAAGGGTAGGATATATGGTGTAGAGTTCGCCCCGCGGGTCATGAGAGAGTTCGTTGCCCTTGCAGACTTGAGACGGAACCTCTACCCAATCCTAGCCGACGCCAGGAAGCCACAGCTGTACAGGCATATAGTCGAGCTGGTTGACGGGATCTACGCAGACATAGCGCAACCAGAGCAGGCTTCCGTAGTAGCCGACAACGCTGATTTCTTCCTTAAGAACAACGGCTACCTACTCCTAGCCATCAAGGCGAGGAGTATTGATGTAACCAAGGAGCCAAGCGAAGTGTATAGGAGGGAGATCGAGACCCTGAAAAACAGGGGTTTCGAGATAGTGGATGTGGTTCACCTAGAGCCATACGACAAAGACCACGCCATGGTTTACGCTAGGTTCAAAAGATGAATCTCAGAGACTTGTATATAATAGAACTACGGTGTATCATAGATGAGGAGTAGAGCGCTTGACGAGCTCACTGAGGAAACCCTCGACATACTTAGCAGGGCCGGTTTTATTGTGAGGGAAATCAACTACCCGAAAGAAGGGCGCAGTGTTGACATTGTGGGTGGATCCGGGGATAGAAAGATTATTTTGAAAGTAGTCTACAATTCAGCGAGGGTTGGTAGAAGAGAGATAGATGATTTGAAAAAGCTGTCAGCCACATACAAGGCTTCAGTGCTAATAGTCTCCGAGAAATATTGGAGAAGTGAGATGGAGGATGACGTAGTCTATGTTAGGAACGACATCTATGTTGTTAACAAAAACCTGTTGAGAAACTATTTCTTACGAAACAACAAACCGCTGATCATCAATCTAAGAGGAACGTACCTACTTAGAATAGATAACAAGAGCTTCGCTAGGAGAAGAATCGAGCTAGGTTTATCCCGGAGTGAGGTGGCGAACAAGCTGAATGTGTCAAAAGAAACAATATATCAATATGAGACAAAACGATCTATGACCTCCATCCAGACCGCTATTAAAATAGCAGACTTAATGGGTGAGGACGTCTTCGAGGAGGTCGATCTAATGAACGAGAGCGTTTTTGATCAACCGGAGGTGCCCGTGGAAAACAAGGTGCTCAACAAACTAGCAGAGGCGGTGAGTATTAAGCGTCTAAAGGTATTCGAGTTCTCGACAACCCCGGTAGATGGCGCCCTCGTAAAAGACGATAAATCGGTATCTATAGTCCAATTAGCCGGTTACACAGGGGAGGAAAGGGAGTTGAAGACCGAGAACGCTGTGAAGATGTCGAGTATAACGAAGTCTGCTCCCCTCTTCATAGATGATGAGAAGAAGATTGAAAAACTCAAATACGCGGTAAGAGAGATTTTTGGTGAGTAAAAGTAAATGGGTTATATGCTTGTCATAACGGGTAGGCCTGGAGTAGGCAAGTCCACGCTGTTTAACAGAGTCGTTGAGACGCTTAGACGAAACAATCTCAGCGTAGCTGGCTTAATTGCTTTTGAAGAAAGAGATTCTTCGGGGGTTAGGGTAGGGTTTAAGATACAGGATTTGTCTAGCGGAGACTGGGCTTGGCTGGCTAAAAGAGATTACTCCTCACATGTGAGAGTCGGGGCCTACGGGGTATTCGTCGAGGAAGCCAATAGAATTGTGGAGAGGGCGTTGAGCAAAGAAGTTGTAGGGAAGAGCGATGTCTTGTGCGTGGACGAGGTTGGGCCAATGGAGCTTAAACTACCCAGCTTCAAGCCCCTTCTAATCGAAGCCCTGCGCTTAGGCAAGCCCTCTATTCTAGTAGTCCACTACCGGCTTTCAGACCCAGATATCCTGAAGCTATTGGAGAACTCTGAAAAGCTGTTTTTGACATTTGAGAACAGGGATATGTTGAATCGAACTCTCCCGATGTCTGTCCTTGAGAAAATTAAAGGTTGACAAGGAGGTCGTGGTGAAACTTCCTAAAAAGACTGTTGTAGTCGAGGAGGGGTTGGCCAAGCTTTACGTACCCGATTTATCCGAGTATATTAGGGAGGACGGACGAGTCGAACCGGCATGGATGCCCGTGTTCTATAATCCCTCGGCCAGATTGTCTAGGGATATTACTGTACTAGCATTGAGAGCGTTTTTCAATGACAAAAAATTCTTCTTTGTGGACTTACTGGCTGGAACAGGTGTAAGAGGGATTAGGGTAGCCCTCGAAGCAGGGGGTGTTGGAATAGTCAACGATGTGGATCCTAGAGCCTTTGATTTCATTGTGGAGAACATAAAGTTGAACAAGCTTGAGAACGAGCTGACACCCTTTAACATGGAGGCGAATGCCCTCGGAAACCTTCTCACGTTCACAGGTGTTTTCGTGGACTACGTGGATATAGACCCATACGGCTCCCCCATACCTTACATTGAGAGCTCTCTAAAGCCCCTAGGCAAAAAAGCTTTAATAGGTGTTTCAGCCACAGATAAAGGCCCGTTGACGTGCGTTAACAAAGACAAGACTTTGAAAAGATATTGGCTTGAATGCGCTGACGTTGACTTCAAGAGCGAGCTCGGAGTCAGGCTTCTAACCTACAATATTGCTCTAAGAGCCTCCGCGATGAACTACACTATAACCCCCATACTATACCTGAGCAAAGCCCATTATTACCGCGTCTTCTACCTAGCTGAGAGGAAAAACCCGTTTGATGTGATCTCCAAGTGCAGGGGCTACATATGGTATTGCCCGACCACCCTGGAGAGGGGGTTCAAGCGTAGCAGAGACGAGGAGTTTGTCTGCGGCGACGGTAGCAGGCCGTTGCTTATAGGACCTCTGTGGATCTGCCCTATAGGCGATGAGGGCTTCGCAAGGAGGCTTCAAGCCGTTTTAGAGAAGACACCGTTCCTCCAGAGTAGAGAGGTGTTGAAATACGTTGAGTATGCTCAGAAGGAGTTTAGTGTAAACGAGCCTTTCATAAGGCTCGACTTGTTGTGCAGGAAGATCAGGGCTGACATGCCTAATATGGAGCTCCTTGTAGAGAGGCTTAGGGATCTGGGCTTCAAGGCGTCTAGAACCCACCTGGATCCGCGTGGTTTGAAGACGAACGCCCCCTTGAAAGTCGTGGAGAACACTATTCTAGAGTTAACCCGGAAGTGAAGCCGTTTCTCGGTAGATGGTGGCTCATGGCCTTTCATGCTTAATGGTTTCAGCTCCCCACCATCTACTTCTCAACGGCTCCTCAGTCCACCGGACCCCGACCTGCGGGAGCCCATCCCCCCGGTTGCCCAAGGCTTCACCGAGCTCTCATCAGCGAAGGCGGCTTCACGGGAGTCCCCCTCGCCTAGCTCACAGAGCTCATCCCTACCATTTAATTAATGATTATGAAAAATCCTACAAGCTTATCTACAGTAATGAATACGAATGGTACAAATAATTATGAAGACCGGGGTAGCCCCTGCCCCCTCTCACGCATATTCCTCAGAACCCATTCATTCAGGAACTGGCAG
>JAEMPJ010000048.1:13237-28793 GCA_022759365.1 Thermogladius sp.
CCCCTGCCCCCTCTCACGCATATTCCTCAGAACCCATTCATTCAGGAACTGGCAGTTGACCGGGTCATAGAAGCCCCCTTCATAGCACTTATTTATATACGGGCATGATAGACACGGGATGTCTAATGCCTCGTTAACCAGCTTCCTCACCAAATACTTGCCGACTGAACGGGTACGGGTAACCCCTACTTTATCAAGGTTGACCAAGCTGTCCGACAGCACCGTTATCTTATATGTTTTCCTCCCCTTGTAAACCACCGGCTCCCTCTTTATCAAACCCTCCTCTTCGAGTTTTTTCAAAGTTTTTGAAACATCCTTACTCGATAAACCTAGCTCCTTCCATAAATCGCTCTGTAGTATATCCCTTCCCTCGTTTTCCAATAAGAATTCTAGAATTCTGTCTGCGGTGGATTCTCTATCCATGGCATCAAACCCGCTGGAAAACAAGCTTCTTAAGCCAAGTAACTATTTTGACGTTAAGGGTTAATAATTTAACATGAGAAAAACCGAATATGGATAAATCACATTTTTATGACAATATCGAGATTCCGCACTATTTCACTATAAGAGTTCCTAATGGCTACATCCGTTAAACCTACAATTTTAGCTATATCTATTTGAGTCCTCCTATGGCCGGTTATGATGGATGCAACGTATACCGATGAGGCTGCTAGGCTTGAAAGCCCCTTCCCGCTCACCAGCCCTGTGTCCAAGAGGTTTGAAACTATCTTGCTAGCCATAAACTCCACCTGGGGTGGCAGGTTGGCCTTCTTTGTTATAAACGATATAATTGTCTGAGGGTCGTTTCTAGTCAGCTTCTTGTTAAGGTCTTTGACAGACTCGCTCACCATTTTAATAGCATTCCATACCTCCTGGGGCTCAAAACCAAGTTCTAGCGCAAACTGTTTAAATGGCCTGGGATACCCGTGTATCTTGTAGGACAAGTAGAGGGCTGCGACAGCCATTCTCTTCAACGTTTTCTCCTTGAAGTTCTTCCCTTCAACGGCTTTCCTCAGGATCTCGCCGGCGGTCTCAGCCACAGCCGTCGGGGGTTTAATGAGCTTGACGAGATCATTTAAATGCTTTAGCGCTTTCTCAACTATCCTCTCGTTTTTACCTACTCTAACATCCTTCTGCCTAGCAACCCAGCTCCTCCCTTCTTTAACGTGCTTTAACACTCCCCCCGCTATCTCTGTCCCACCTATACCCTTGTCGTGAACCCTGTTCGTATATGAGCCGCTTACCCTAGGAGTGTTCTCGTCCCGGATAATAGTCTCCATACCGTAGTCCATAGGCTTCTCGTCTATCACAGTGCCGCAGACTGAGCAGACATAGGCGTTCAGGGAGTAGTCGAACACTATTGCCTCGCTACCGCAGACAGGGCATTTCAGTGCCGCCGCCTCAATTTTAACCATGAACCCCACCCCTCCTATACTCCCCCCGTCTACCCGGCTGGTAGTACACGTTGTAGTCTCTAATCGTGGAGGCTAGTTCCTTGGACTCCAGTTTGACAACAACCCTGGGGTCGTCCACCCTGCCAATTACATCAACGATTTTACCCAGCCTCCGTAGATTAGAGTCGTAGACTAAACTACCAATAAGCTCGCCTTTCACTTCTACAGAGGGTTTAACAATAAGGATACCGCCCCTACCGACAGTCTCTATGAAACCCAAACGCCTCAAACCCTACTAGACCCCCAGGGGTATTACCCTATCGAGACAGTATTTAACTGAAAACCCTTTAACAACAATGAATGGGTTACAAGAAGTATTACTTTAGAATTCCAACATTGAAGTAAAGAAAATCATAATACTGTTTATGGGGATTATCCCCACGTAATATCTCTCACGCATTAGTTGAGACGTGAGAACGGGTTGATTGGATGTGGAGATTCTAAAATTTTAAACAGGAGCCGCGTCCTAACTCTACTCCCTGCGGCTATGACTACCCGGGTACCCTGGATTTCAACTTCTTTACCTCAGAAGCGATCATGTTTAGCAACCGACTCTTACTACCTTTTTTGCTCACGATAACCCTCCCACTCCTCCTCCACATCCTAGGGTATTTCTTCTCAAGCTCCACCTCGGCTTCTAGACCTAATACCTGAGCGGCTTTCACGATGTCCTCGACAGTGGGGTTTGATGAGCATAGGGTTTTCGGCACTCTCCTACCCTGGCTTCTTGAAGCCGAGCAGTCGAGATACTGCGGGTATATAACGATTTTCCTCTCTTTGAGATCTCTACTCAATAAAACACCGTCGAGTTTCCTACTTAACTAATATGCCGTTCAACACTCCATCCTGCCCAGGCCTAGAAGTTATCTTTACAAGCCCTACCTCTGTCTTAACAATAGCTCCTTTAACGATGATTTTCGACCTAGCTAACTGCGGGTTTGATGGAGTACTCTCGACGTCCAGTATTCTGACCTTCTTAACGATCTTCTCGCCTGGAATAAACACGTTGACGTACTGCGCCCTAGTTAGTTTAACTTTGATGTTCCCACCCATAGTCCTAACGATTTTTCTCTCCTCCTCACTTGCGAGAACTGTATTTGTTGGCGGGGACCCCAGCTCAAATTTTCTTTTATCGCGATGCCTAGCCTTTAAACCGCCTGTAATCTTCTTCAAGTCGTTGCCCTGGTAGTAAGACATAAACAACACCTTCCAATACTACACTACGAAACCTCCTTATAAACTTCATAAAGATTCTTAAAGCGTAGTAAATTTGCAGTGGGTGCTTAAATGCTCACTAGATACGCCAGGGATTTTAAGGCTAGGATAGAGAAGCTTGTTTTCAGAGTAGGCGGGTTCCTGGAGAAGAGAGTTTTCGAGGACATATATGAGAAATGGCTTTGGCTTCAAATAAAGGATGGCCCGTTCCCACAGCATATTGGTATCATACCCGATGGTAATAGGAGGTGGGCTAGAAGGCTCGGCCTCAACCCTATACAAGGGCATGAAACCGGTTACGAGAGGATTAAAGAAGTTTTAAACTGGATATGGGATTTAAACGTGAAGTATGTAACAATCTACGCGATGAGTAGCGAGAACTGTAAGTACAGGAGCAGAGACGAGTTCAATCACCTGGTCAGCTTGCTGAGGAGAGGGGTCAGAGAACTACTGGAATCGGGTGAAATAGAGAAGAGGAGGATAAGAGTTAAAGTAATAGGCGACTTAAGCTACCTGCCTCAAGACCTTGTGGAAGAGGTCAAGAAGCTTGAGGAGAAGAGTAGCGTGTTCAAGGATAGAACCCTTACAATAGCGGTTTGCTACGGGGGCAGGCAGGAGATCATAGAAGCGGTTAAAAAGCTTATAAGCGACTACGAGAAGGGGCTTGTGAAAATAAGCGATGTAACAGAGGAGACATTCTCCAAGTACCTTATGACAAGCGACCTACCTGATCCTGATCTAGTTATAAGGACTAGCGGGGAGGTGAGGATAAGCAACTTCCTCCTGTGGCAAACAGCCTACAGCGAGCTATACTTCTGCGATGTCTACTGGCCGGAATTCAGGAAAATCGACTTCTGGAGGGCTATCAGAAGCTATCAGGCTAGGGAGAGAAGGTTTGGAAGGTAGCTAGCCCTCCTCCTCCAGCTCCTCCGGAGTAGAGTATAGCAGTTTGAGATCCTCGAGCGTAAGCTTTTTAACACCAGACTTCAGCTTTTCTTCCACGGCTCTCTTCTTCTCCTCGATTATCTTGGATGCCTTGGCCTTCTTTAACTCTTGAACCCTCTTATTGTACTCCTCTCTTAACTCACCCAGCCTTGCCCTGTTTTTCTCGATCTCCTTATTCAAATCCTCTACAATCTTCTGCTTCTCGTTCACCATATTTGTTAACTGGGTGATAGAGTTCGATTTCTCCGCGATCTCCTGTCTCAGCTTGAGGATTATCTCCCGCTGTTTGCCGATCTCATCGGTTAGGGTCTTGATCTTATTCTTTAAATCAGCTATCTGCACCTTCAAGGATGTTATATAGGCCTTTAACTCAAGGTACTCGTTCCTCCCGTTTACTGCCTTACGGGCTTTTTCTAAAAGTTGCTCGTAGCGTTTAATCTTGTTTATGATTTCATTCTCCTGCTCGAGTGTGAGAACTCTTGTCTGGAGACTCCACTCTAGCTTGTTTATCTCGTCCACGATGACGCTTATAGGCAGTTTAACCTCTTTACTTAAATTATCTACTTCGATCTTCTTACTCCTAGCCAGCTCTATCAGAGAAGCGTACTCCTCGCGTTTAGCCTTTAACTCCCCTATAAGCTTTCTTCTCTCTTCCACTAGCTTCCCATACTTTTCTTTCAGACTCTTATACTCGTCTCTGAGCTTTCTGATCTCGTCGATCAAGCCTCTTCTCTGCGCTCTAAGGTTCTTCAACTCGGCTATTAAACTGGCTCTCTGTTCTTTCAACTGTGAGATTGCAGTCCTAATCTTGTCTATTTCTTTGCTAGTGGAAATCAGGACAGGGTCTTGAGTGAACTCGTCCCCCGACACTCAGCGATTCACCACGCCAGACTTACCTATTATAACCCTAGCGTCTACGACTACAGCCCCACTACTATAAGCTATCACAGGGTTTAAGTCCACGGAGGAAATGTAGGGGTTCTCCTCCATCAGCTTAGACAGCGATACTATCATACTCGCAATAGCCTTCTTGTCGACCGGGGGCAGGGATCTATACCCGTCAAGTATTTTACTAGCCTTAATCTCCCCCAACATCTCCAGAGCGTCTTGAAGACTAACTGGCGCGACTCTAAATGTAACGTCACGTAGAACCTCCACGAATATGCCTCCTAGTCCAAACATGACCACTGGGCCGAAGACCTGATCCCGGGTGGCACCTATGATCACTTCGAGGCCTTGAGGCATCATCTTCTGGACCAGGAAACCCGTCACCCTGGCGCCTGGTTGCCTCTCACTCACGTTCTTCACTATCTTCTCGCAACCCTGGACAACCTCATCTCTGCTCTTCAGCCCTAGTATAACTCCCCCTACATCCGTCTTATGGCTTATATCGGGGGAGACCACCTTGACGACGACAGGGTAGCCTATCTTCTCTGATATGAGCCCTGCCTCAGCGGGTGTTACCGCGAACCCGTAGTCTGCGACTTTAATACCGTACAGCTCCATAAGCTTTAGAGCCTCATGCTCGAGTAGCTTCGTCCTCCCCTCGCTCAGGGCGCTCTTCACTATGTCGCTGGAGCTCAAGATGTGCCACCATGAATTCTAATCTGGGAGTAAGTATATAAAGCCCATAAAGCTTTTGCCAATCTCTCCGGCGACTCGAACACGGGTATACCCTTCTCCTCGAGAAACCTCCAGTACTTTTCCGCTAGCTCGCCTCCAATTAGCACTACTAGTATTGGTTTACCATACTTCTTCGCCTCTACAAGATAGTCGAATAAGCTCCCCTTCAACCCGGGTATCTGGGGTAAGGCAACCACGACAACAGCGTCCACATCGCTTCTCGGCAATATCTCGTTGAGGACTCTTATGAAACGCTCGTCGTCTGTGTCGCCTGTTAAATCGATCGGGTTACCTACGATACAGTGAGGTGGGAGGATGCCCCTCAGCCTCTCCCTTAAATCAGCTGGGGTCTCGGGTACTTCGAGCCCGCTGAGCTCGAGGGCGTCTGTGAGCATGACCCCCACACCCCCGGCATCTGTGACTATGTAAACTCTCCTGCCCTTCATCAAAGGCTGAGTAGACAAAACCTTCGCTAGATCCATTATCTCGTCGAAGCTCGTTGCCTCAAGAACCCTGCTCTGCTTGAAGACACCCCTATACAACGCATAGTCGCCTGCGAGGGCTGCTGTATGGCTCGCAGCCGCGGCACCACCTCTCTTAGTCTTACCAGCCTTGTAGACTACGACTGGCTTACGGGCGGAGACTTTCCTAGCCGTCTCCATGAAGTCCCTGCCCCGGTTCTCTTTCACCCCTTCAATATAGACGAAGACAAGGTTCGTCGAAGGGTCGTCTGCCAGGTATTCCAGCAACTCTATTTCATCCACATCCACCTTGTTCCCGAAGCTTATAGCCTTCGACAAACCGTAGCCGTGGTAGGCCATCCAGTCTAGTAGGGCTGATGCGAAGGCACCGCTTTGGCTGACCACGCTAATATATCCTCGTGGAGGCCTCTTCATTTTATCCTCCGGCAGGAAGAACGTGTCCACCCCGCTCCAGTTGTCTATAACCCCAATGCAGTTGGGCCCTATGACTCTGATGCCGTGCCTACTCGATATCTTCTTCACCTCCTCCTCCAGCATAGCCCCTTCTACTGTGCCCGTTTCCCTGAACCCACCGCTGATGATTATAGCCCCTTTCACACCTTTCACACCTGCGTCCTCTAAAACCTGGGGAACAGTCTTCGCAGGGGTCGCGATTACAACTAGATCTACGCTCCCCGGTATCTCTTGTAGGCTTGAATAGGCTTTCAAGCCAAGTATCTCCTGGTAATGGGGGTTAACGGGGTACACGTACCCCTTGAACTTGTTTTTAAAGTTCTCGAGTATCACCCTACCCACTTTTCCTTCTTTCGGCGTGGCGCCCACGATCGCTACACTCGACGGCTTGAAGAACATGTCCAGCATGATAAACGCCTTTTTCAGATATCGTCTCTTATCAAAAATAAGTTTCGGTCGAGATACCGAGATAAGCTAGCCTAGAGAACCGGATTGGACTCCTCCGTGTAGTAATCTTCTCCCCCTGCCAACACCCTTTGGGCGATCGCATAGAGGTCGTCGAAACCCTCCCCGGTGGTATTCGAGACTTTGACAACATCGAACATCATTAGCTTCTCAAGTAGTAATTCAACCTCGTCTCTACTCCAAATTAGGTAGCTGGAGGAGGTTAAGGCATCCGCCAACGCGTATGGATCCTCGAAGTAACCGAGTATCTTGTTCAATTCTTCTTCGGGTATTAGGTCTATTTTCGTTATCACGTTGACTTGAGGAAAGGTGAGCCTCGCGTGAACCGATGCTGACAGGAAGAGGGATGAGAGCAGGTTGTTGGGGTTTACTGCCTGTAAACCGTCTACTAGGAAAAGGGAGACTCTTCTACTATCTCCCGTGATAGCGTTCAGCAAAATCGGGCCTGTCTCCCTGAAGGCAAACAGCTCCATCTGCCCAGGCGTGTCGATTATAAAGTAGTTTGGACGCAGACTTTCAACCTCTTCTTTCAAGTCGCTTATCTTCAGCGCTAGCAAGTCCATCGAGGCGACTAAAGCGCCGTTGGGCCCCAGCCCTTGTTTGACCATTAGCTCCCCTACGTCAATGTAGTCTCTCACATCGATATCAGGGTCGTAGGGGAGTTTCTCGACGGCTGGATCCAAGTTTATGACAGCCGCATCCAAGTTGTGGCTCTCCAAGTAGTTCAATAAACTTCCAGCGAGAGTAGACTTACCGCTTCCAGCCGTTCCAAGGATTATAATGAAATACGGCACTCCCCCCACCTAGAAGTAGAAAAATCTCCTTCCTGATCCACCCCAATAACTCCCTCTGAAATTGAGTTTGTACCCGCATCTAGGGCATGTAAAGCCCTCTCCAAGGTTCCACTTCGTGATATAGAACCCCTCCCTCTCGACAACGAGGTTGCCGCATCTAGGGCAATACGTGTTCTCTAGTGGGTGGCCCCACACGTTTCCAATGTAGACGTGTTTAAGCCCTTGCTCTCTGGCCAGCTTAGCCAGCTTCTCAAGCGTTTCAACAGGTGTTGGGGGTAAGTTTGACATGAGGTATTCAGGGTGGAATCTAAGGAGGTGGAAGGGTGTTTCCTCACCGAGGTTCTCAACTATCCACCTACTCAACTTGATCACGTCCTCTTCTTTGTCACCGTAGACTGGTACAACGAGGTTTGTTATCTCAATCCACCAGCCCTGCCTCTTCATCTCCAGAATCGTCGAGTATATGGGGGATGGATCCCACACCCCTATGAACTTCCTGTAGAACTCGACGTTACCGCCCCCCTTGAAGTCCACAGTAGCGGCATCCATATAGGGGCCTATCTCTCTAACAGCCTCCTCAGTCATATACCCGTTGGTAACCATGGTGTTGAACAAGCCGTGCTTCTTAGCGAGTTTAGCCGTGTCGTACATGAACTCGTAGAATATCGTTGGCTCGTTGTACGTGTAGCTTATACCCTGGCAACCGTACTCCAGTGCTTTTTCAACGACCTCGCTCGGCTCAAACGGCTCGCCATACAGCCTATCCCTCCTGCTCTGGCTTAAAACCCAGTTCTGGCAGAACTTGCAGTAGAAGTTGCATCCAACAGTTGAAATAGAGAATACGCAGGCGCCGGGGTTGAAGTGCATAAGAGGCTTTTTCTCAATGGGATCCGGGTTCGCGGCGGTGAGGAGCCCGTAGACCAGCGTGTACAGTTTCCCATCCTTATTATACCTTACACCACAGGCCCCGTAGGCCCCCGGGACTATCACACACCTCTTATGGCACAGATTGCACCTGACCCGCCCGTCGCCGAGAGGCTGGTAGAACATTGCTTCTCTAACGCCAGGTCTCTCCATTAACTCCACTTGAACACCCTTCAGGAGGTATTTGTTAAGACTCTCATAAACATGCTGGGGCGGGTTACAATTTATTATTCCAACATGCATCTTAATCACGGTGGACATCTTGCTAATAGCCCCCGGCTCCAACTTCACGAGACAGTCCCTAGAATTAGCCAGACTGCTTGGAGCAGAGCTAATCGACGTGGAGAGAAAGATATTCCCTGACGGAGAGATGTATGTGAGGCTGAAGAGCCTCACAGGCGGCGCCGAGACAGTCATAGTAGCCAACTCCATGTACCCTAACCAGGACTCCTCCCTGCTTGAAACCCTCCTATTATTGAATGCCGCCCAGAAAAACGGTGCCAAAAGCATTATCCTAGTAACACCATACCTGGCTTACATGAGGCAGGACAAGATCTTCCTGCAGGGCGAACCTGTCTCCGCAGAGGTTGTTTTGAACATTTTATCCCATGGGATCAAGAAGGGTGTTGTAGTAGACGTCCACAACCCAAGCCTACTCGAAGGGAAGCCTTGGATAAACTTGCTGGTCTCAGACATCCTGGTAGAGGGGGCTTTGAAACATGTTTCAAAACCAGTCGTGATAGCGCCCGATAAAGGTGCTTTAGAGAGAGCTAAATACGCGGCGGCGAAGCATGGCCTGGACTTCGATTACCTCATCAAAGAGAGGGATAGGGTGACCGGGGAGGTTTCCATAAAGCCGAGGAGCATCAGCGTCGAGAACAGGGACGTCGTCATCGTGGACGATATAATAAGTACAGGTGGAACCCTAGCAGAGGCTGCGAGATTCCTTATTTCACAGGGTGCGAGGAGGGTTGTGGTAGCTGCTACACACGGGCTTCTTGTAGGCGGGGCCCTCCGGAAAATAAGAGACGCCGGGATCTCCAGGGTGGTGCTTGCCGACACGCTGGGTTTAATCCACGAAGACCCTATCCTCGAATACGTTAACATAGCGCCTAGACTAAGAGAGGCTGTTGAAGAGGTATTAAGGAGGTAATGCCTGCTTCCTTCTATTACATCCTATCAGGCGAGAACGAGGATATCTCTGAGAACGAGCTTAAGACTCTCCTCGAGATCTACGATGAGAATTCAACCTACAGTTGTAGACCCATGATATGCCTTGTAAGCCATGTCAAGGATGACGCTTGGGCTAAGGTAGCTAGGAGGGCGGCTAACATCCGTGAAGTAGGGGTTGTACTCCACCATCGCGTCGTGAGTGGCTGGAGTGAAGTAGAGGACTTCATCGAGGAGATCCAGTCGAGGAGCGAGGGCTTCGAGTGGATACATGTAACACAACTCAAGAACTTGTGGGGCGAGGCAGAGTTTTATAGACTTGTTGAGACCCTGGAGAAGAAGACCGGGTTGAAAACAGAGTTCAAGAAAGGCCCATCACTTAGGGTCATTGTCTCAGGGAACACTATTATCTCCGGTAAAACCTTGTTCAAGCCGAGGAGTAAAACGGGTTATTTGAAGGTTTTTGACAGGAGCATAGCCATCACGCCCCGACTTGCTAGAACGTTGATAAACCTGTCGGCTATACGGGAGGGCGGTGTTCTACTAGACCCCTTTGTCGGAACCGGGACGATCATACTTGAAGCACGCTCAATGGGCTTTATTGGTATAGGTGTCGACATAGACTGGTCTATTATCCAAGGCTTCAGCAAGAACCTCGTATACAACCGGATACCCTCTATCCCTGTTTTATCCGACAGCTCAAAGGCGTCTTTCCTCAACGTAGACTCGGTTGTAACAGACCCGCCATACGGGAGAGGGGCCAGCACGAGAGGCCTCGATGTAAAGGGGTTGGTTGAGGCCTTCTTAAACAATGCTCTAGACAGCGTTAACAAGGGTGGCAGGATAGTGTTCATGACGCCAGTAGAGGTCGAGGAGGATGTAGACGATATAGTCGCTAGGAGCGGGGGGTATGTTAAGAGCAAGCATTATATGTATGTTCACAGTAGTTTAGGTAGAGTAATATACGTGGTTGCACCGGTTTGAACGCCAGGCTCGTCTTCCTCGGCACAGGCGCGGCGATACCGATCTACAGGGGCCTACCCTGCCTGGCTCTCAAAGTAGACTCAACAATCTATTTGATTGACGTCGGTGAAGGTTGCCAGCACAGGCTATTCAAGATGGGCTTGAGCCCGCTTAAAGTGAGAACAATTTTCATAACCCATGGACATGGCGATCATTTCCTAGGGCTCTTCGGCTTGATCCAGACTATGAACCTGCTCGAGAGAAAGAGCGTGTTGAATATAGTGGCCCCGGAGCCCTTGTCCACTCTGATAGGCAGGGCCATCGAAAGCATGATGGGGAGAGTTGGATTCGAGGTTAAAGTGAATGCCAGCAGGATTGGGGAGGCCTACAAAGACGAATATGTCGAGGTAACCCCCTACCCTGTATGCCATACAATTGAAGCCCACGGCTATCTCATAAAACTCGCCTCCAAGACAATAAGCTACACAGGTGATACCGCCCCCTGCGAGACTGTAAGAGAGTACTCTAGGAAGGCCAGCATTCTAGTACATGAGGCCACGTTCACCAGCGAATACGCTAGTGAAGCGTGGAAGCAAGGACACTCGACAGCCAGAGATGCCGCTTTGACGGCAAGCGAGGCTGGCGTCGAGCTACTAGTTTTAACCCATCTAAGCTCGAGATACAAGGATGATCACGTCCTACTAGCCGACGCGTATCGTTTCTTCAAGAGGACAATCACGGCGAGAGACTACATGACTCTCATACTGTGAAAGAGTTGGAGGGATCAGCTACCTCCTAATCGCTGACGCAATATTTTCACCCTGGTATTAGCCTATTTAAAGAGATGGATTTTATTACATTAAATAATCATTTTAAAAAATAGGGTAGTACATTTCCTTAAGATAGGCAACTTGTTTAATCAATCTTGTCAATTAATATATCCCTTTATCTTAAGCTTCGGTAATACCTGCTTATTATTCATTGGTGCCGCTTAATGCCGATTAGATACGTGTGTAGCAACTGCGGAGAAACAATCTTCGAGTTCAAGTATGTCGGGCAAGATTATTACGGTATACCCACACCCAAAGAAATATACAACTTGTACGGCGGGATATGCCCCCACTGCCACAAAGAGCTCAAGCTCCCGTCAATTGAGGACATTGAAATCAGGCCTAGGCTTCACGTCTACTCTCTGGGCAAGATGCCTGTTAGCATCCCCACTAGAGCTACCGGCGAGTTAGCCCAAAGTTGAGCTTGATGGCTTCAAAGTCGTTTTCGCTGAGAGTGTTTTTATAATCTTTAAGTTTCCGCTTAACCAGGTCTACTCTAACTCCAAGCCTCTCTATAATCATATCCGAGTATTTGTGCCTGTATAGGAGAAATGAGACTACTTGAGCCAAGTTTGAGGGTTTGCCGACACTGCTAGCGGACTCCCAGTCGATGATCCTAACGCTGTCCCCGCAGATCATTATGTGCGTGCCCGGCCTATTCAGCTCCCTGTGATACAAGCCTTTTTTATCGAGGATGTAAAGTGCTTCGAAGACTTTAGAGATGAGTGTCTTCAATTCCTCCAAGCTCCCCTCTTCCAACACCTTGGTTAAAACCTGGGTGAACGGCTGGCACTGCGATGGGTTCAAATACTCCATGAATATGAAGTCGGCATCGTACCAGAATACCTTAGGGGCTACTCCAAGCTTGCTCGCCTCATTAAGCATTAGAGCCTCCCCGATCAAGCTCTCCCTCCTGCTGTCAAGCCTCCTCACCTTAAGCGCTCCAAGCCCGAAGTCCCTGTTCTCGGCTAACACTACTATCGAGGAGTACCCTTTACCGAGGACTCTCACATCGAGGAATGATATGCCTTCCTCGACTAGGCTGGTGAAGCCTGCGTCGACAAGCCTCTTCAACCTCCCATCAAGCTCCCTGCAGTGGGCCTGCGGGAAACAGAGGACTCTCGACACGTAGTCGTCGGGCCTATTCAACTCGTGCAGTCGAGGAGCCAAGGCTCTATTTTCCTCGCCAAGTCCCTTAACACGTTGACCCCGTACTTTGAGGTCAAGGCATCTATGTTCCCCCTTGTAACCCTGTAGACAACCGGCTTGCTATTCTTGAAGTGGGGTGAGACGAGGTACTCGTTATACCGGGTTGCAAGGAGGTCGAGAGAACTCCTAGCGCTCCTCCTTGAAATAGACATCAGCTTCCCCTCCCTACTCAACCATATCTTAACTGATTTACCGGCATGCTTTCTCGCGAAGTCTATGACTCTATTTAGATCCGTGAAAGGCGGCCCCTCGTATAGCTTGTAAGCAGGTTTCTCGCACTCATCCAGCTCCAAGACTACAACCCCCCTCTTGGACTCGTCTGTCCAGACAGTTGAGTAGTAGACGTTGAAATCGTGGTTAACAAGGAATTTGACACAGCGATCCCTAATCCTATCCAGCTCCCCCCATATAACCTCGGGAGGAAGCCTTGTGCTAGCCTCGAGTTCAACCACTATTACACATCTCTCGTCAATAGTCTCAGCGATGTCCGTGGACGCTCCCTCGCCCACGTCCTCGAAGTACCTGAGGGTAGGCTTCTCTAGAAAGCATTTAGCTGAAAGTATAAACTTTGAAAGCTTTTCCATGCTGACAGCCGCGGTCACATTCCTAGATGGATCCACGGGGTCAGGCATGTAGATAATGCTCTCAGGGTATTTCTCCACAAGCCTCCTAACCGCTTCTCTAAACAGGACTTCGTCGCCTAGAGTGTTAACGTAGACAGGGGGCCTCCACTCGGATGCGGCCTTCAAAGTGTTTAAGAAGCCCCCGTACTTTATTACAAGCAGTTCGGCCGCGTAACCCGAGAAGCCTTTAGTCTTGACCTCGGCCCCGTAGACGCCCACTGTCTTCATGAACTTCTTCAACAACCTTACATCGTTGTTCAAACCGTTCTTCAAGTGCTCTACAACAAACTGCGTGTGGAAGGGGGTTCTATCAACAGCTGTCCTAATGTTCGCAGGGGACTTCAGCTTGAACGCGGGGACTATATCCGCCTCCACGTCTTCGACGACCACCCTTACGTAAGGGTGTTCGGCATACTTTACTTCAACCCTCCCAAGGTTCTCCACGGCTTCTTTTATCAGCTGGAAGCCCCTCTCCTTTACATCCTTCACGCTCCACTCCTCGGGGTATAAGACGAAGACGTCTAGATCCCTGTCCCCTCTAAGCCAGGTCTCGTGGGCGATGCTACCCTGGAGGGTCACCTCCGCTGTGACGCCGACGCTACGTAAGTGTTTTTCAAGAGCCTCCCTGATCTTTTCGAAGACCTGTAGAATCTTTTTTCTCTCCTCTTCTGTGGGGGTTATCTCTCGTAGAACGATGCCCAGTAACTCCTCTATCCCCGTCACTTTCCGAGCTCGACCTCGCAGACATCCCGGTATATAGGGCCTCTAGGTGTGAGAAAACTCTCCTTTAAAACGACTTTATCGGCTCTGAAAACCCCGAAATCCATGTTCCTCGCGGCAACAATCAGCCTCGTCAACTCCGATATCCTCCTCCCGCTCCTAACTCTGGCGAGCGTGATGTGCGGGATAAACTCCTCTCTATCAGGCTGTAAACCCATCTTCCTCAGCAAACCCTCGTAGAATTCATGTATCTTGCCGAGCTCGCTCGAACCCTCCGAGACACCCGCCCACACCACTCTTGGTTTCTCGACGCTGGGGAAAGCCCCGACACCCGTGACGTGGACTGTGAAAGCTTGTTGCTTTAGGCTCTTGACGATTTCGCAGACCCTTGAGACAGTCTCCTCATCCACCTCCCCGATGAACCTGATCGTCACGTGTAGATTCTCCTCCTCAACCGGCTTCACATCCGCGCCAGTGGCGACTATGTCCCCTATGAACTTCACTAGGTTGGCTACGACCTGCCTATCAGTTATGTCAACCGCTATGAAAATCCTGTGGAGTGGCACTTATCTAACACCTTCCCCAGGTTGTCAACGATAAATACAGGGTAGGATATATTCGTCTCTTATAAAATTATTTGCGTAAACGTGGTGGCTCATGCTACTGATCTTACTTGCGGGCATGCCCGGGTCGGGGAAGAGCATTGTGGCTAAGGCGGCTTCTGAGGCTGGTCTACCCGTCGTCAACATGGGCGATGTCGTTAGAGAGGAGACCCTGAGGAGATACGGGGAGATCACGCCAGCTCTAATGTTGAAGACATCGATCGAGCTGAGAGCGAAATACGGGGAGGACTATATTGCGGTTAAGACTATTGAGAGGATACCTAGGAACGCTAAAGTCGTAGTTGTAGACGGTGTGAGGAGCTTAGTAGAGGTCGAGGCTTTCAGGAGGCTGGGTAAACCAGTAATCCTGGCTGTCCACGCCTCCCCGAAAACCAGGTTCGAGAGGCTTTTAAAGAGGAATAGGCCTGGTGACCCCAAGAGCTTGGATGAGTTCAATAAGAGAGATGAGATAGAGTTGAAGCTGGGCGTGGGCTCTGTGATAGCGCTAGCCGACTACGTCATAGTCAACGAGGGCAGTGTAGAGGATGTACTTAAGGAGGCTAAGAGGATCATTGAAAAGGTGGTCTCGAATGCTGAAGATAACTGTTGAAGCCGAGGTACGCCCCACAGAGGATGTCGAGAAAGTTAAGAGGGCGGTCGGGAACTTCTACAGGGGGGAGGTCGTCGTAGAGGAGGTGCGTGAAGGCTGGTTTGTCGTGAGAGGGGTCTCCAACAACATAGAGGATTTGAAACCCTTAAGGGATAAAGCGAGGGCTGAGGGGGTTGAGCCTGCTCTACGAGGCTACCTCCTGAAGAATATGAGGGGCGACACCACGTCACTACTCCTGCACAAGCAGGCGGCTTACGCCGGCAGGATATCCCTCATAGACACACCTAAAGAATCCCCCTTAGGCCCCATCACCATATCTATTGAATCAGACGACCTGTATGAGGCGATAAACTACCTAACCGGCTCCTAACAGCCCGCAACACCCCTCCCCTCAGCAACCCCGAGAGTTTACCCGAGTAGGAGCAACACAGCATTATTCATGCCTCTCGTACTCCAACACGCCTAGCACTAGCT
>JAEMPJ010000049.1 GCA_022759365.1 Thermogladius sp.
GATAACTGGCATACACTGGGTGTAGAAGAGGCTCTTAGAAGACTCGGGTCCAGCCTAGAGGGGTTGACCGAGGAGGAGGCTGAGCGGAGACTAAGAGTCTACGGGCCGAACACAGTTGAGGCTAAGAGGAGAAGCCCGTTAAGGATATTCGCGAGGCAGTTCGCAAACCCCCTTATAATCATACTCATAGCCGCAAGCACCATATCCGCGCTTCTAGGCGAGGTCGTGGACTTCCTCCTCATCACAGCTGTAGTCATCCTCATGGGTGTTATGGGGTTCGCCCAGGAGTACAAGGCCGAGAGAACTCTAGCCGCGTTGAAGAAGCTCGCGTCTCCAACTGCCAGGGTTTTGAGGGGCGGCAAGATCAGAGTTGTAGAGGCCTCCAGGCTTGTACCAGGCGACATCGTGCTCTTAGAGGAGGGGGATAGAGTCCCGGCTGACCTAAGGCTTATTTCAAGCGAGAACCTCGAGGTAGACGAGTCCACTCTAACGGGTGAATCAACCCCTGTCTTGAAAGACCACTCGAAGATACTCCCAGCCGACACGCCGCTCCCCGAGAGAGTCAACATGGCTTACGCCGGGACGTCGGTGGTCAAGGGCAGGGGGCGTGGACTCGTGGTGGCGACTGGCTCTAGAACAGTGTTGGGCGGGATAGCCAGGGCCGTGAGCGAGGCTGAGGAGGCCCCTACACCCCTGGAGGAGGAGCTGGGGGATCTAGGGAGGAAGATAGGCCTTGTCATACTGGGTATATCGGTGGTCGTCTTCGCGTCAACGATCCTGATCGAGAAAGCGGGCATACTCACATCCCTTCTAATAGCTGTCTCCCTAGCCGTAGCCGCTGTACCAGAGGGGCTCCCCGCTATTGCAACAGGCTTAATGGCTATAGGGGCAATGCGGATGGCTGAGAGGAAGGCCCTCGTCAGGACTCTGACTGCTGTGGAGGCCCTCGGCTCTGTCAACGTGATATGCACAGATAAGACGGGTACTGTGACGAGGGGTGAGATGATGGTTAAATACCTATGGACGCCAGACGGCGAGTACGAGTTCACCGGGGAGGGCTTCAAACTAGAGGGGGATGTGAAGAGCGTCGGCGATGGGGGAGCAGGGGCGTTGACTAAGATAGGTGAGCTGGCCCTAGCCCACACAGCTTTCACCGTGGATCCCTCCAGCCTCAGCGAGCTGGCTGTCAGGAAGTCCCCCACCGAGCTAGCGGTCTTCGTCATGGGGTACAAGATCCTCAAGCCGGGGAGTCTCGACGGGGTGAAAGCGAGGTATAGGCTTATAGCCGAGAATCCCTTCGACAGGTTCAGGAAGATGAGGAGCACTGTCCACGAAGTGGATGGGAAGCTCATATCGATTGTCACAGGGGCCCCGGAGACCGTGCTGGGGAATTCAAGGAAAATAATGAGAGGGGGCGCAGAGGTAGGTCTAGATGAACCCTATGTGAGGGAGGTCGCCAGAAGGATCGAAGACTACTCCAGCCGCGGCTTCAGGGTGGTCGCCCTAGCATACAAGCAGATGAGGGATCTCGGAGACAACCCGGAGAGAGACCTCGTCTTCCTGGGCTTAATGGCCATCATAGACCCGCCGAGGGAGAACGTGAGGATGGCTGTAGAGGAGGCTAGGAGGATGGGTGTTAAAACGATAATGGTGACTGGCGACCACAAGCTGACGGCCATGGCTGTCGCGAGGATGATAGGGCTTGAAGTAGGGGAGGAGAACGTGTTGGAGGGCTGGCAGCTAGATAAGATGAGCGATGACGAGCTGGTGAATATCGTGGACAAGATCACAGTATACGCTAGAGTGACCCCTGAGCACAAGCTGAGGATTGTGAGGGCGTTGAAGAAGAAGGGGTACAGGGTGGCTATGACTGGCGACGGCGTCAACGACGCGCCCGCGCTGAAGGAGGCCGACGTCGGGGTTGCGATGGGTGTTAGGGGGACTGACGTGGCGAAGGAGGTTTCAAAGCTGGTGCTCCTAGACGACAACTACGCCACGATCGTCGAGGCGATCAAGATGGGTAGGTGGATCTACGAGAACTTGAAGAAGCCGATAAACTACCTGCTACCATGCAACTTCGGGGAGGTAGCCGCAGTCTTCGGGGCGGAGATCCTAGGGCTACCATACGTGTTCGAGCCGGCCCAGTTGCTGTGGATAAACCTGACCACAGACTCGCTTCCAGCCCTAGCTCTCGGTCTAGAGCCTCCTGAGCCAGGTCTATACGATAAACCCCCTAGGCCGAGGACTGCCCGGCTTGTCTCAAAGATGAAACTCCTCTACTACACATTGATAGGTATTGTAATAGCGGGCTTCACCCTTGGGTTCTTCGCTATGAGTCTGGGTAGAGGGGTAGTGTACGCTAGGACAGTGGCGTTTACGACAATAGCCTTCTCGGAGTTCGGGAGAGCCCTGGCCTCGAGGAGCGAGCAGACACCGCTCTCCAGGTTGCCCTGGAACAAGTGGTTGCCGCTTGCTTTAGCGGGCTCCATGGGCCTCCAGCTGGCAGTTCTGTACACGCCTTTAAACACGCTATTCCATGTCGTGCCCCTCGAACTATATACACTCGTATTGATAGCCGTCACGCCATCGCTGGTTCTGGTAACAGTTGAAGAGCTGAGGAAAAGGTTTTTTGTTTTAAAATAGGTTTAAAGAAATCTCCGGAGTGAGAAAGAGTCTTGGAGATGATGACATGCGCCTCCTCGGATTGGTGAAGTGAAAATACGAGACTGAACTAATAGGTTGCATGTGGGTTGAGAACGACTCGGATGGTTGAAGTTTTTAAGTAAAAGTTGTCACGGTTTTCTTATTAGCTTACACTTCCTTATCCATTAAGGGTGTTTGTATGTCGGCGCCTATTGACCGGAGCGCGGGGGGAGGCGAGGGATACTCCATCGTCGTCGAGGAGGTCAAGCCCGGGGTGCAAGTATACAAGCTAGTGGACTCGAAGACAAGGTTCTTTGAGTCTCTATGGGAGATCCCTGAGGGCATAACTTACAACGCATACGTTGTTGAAACAAACTCCGGGTTCCTCCTAGTCGACGGGTGGAAGAGGGGGTTTGGAGGGCTCCTGGTCGAGGAGCTGGGGAAGAGAGGTGTCCTGAGCAGGGTAACCCACCTCATCGTAAACCACATGGAGCCAGACCACTCCGGCTCGATACCGGAAATCCTTTCAGCTAGGCCTGGGTTAAAGGTTCTGGGCCACCCGCTCGCAGGACGCTTATTAAGAGACTTCTACGGGTTTGCTGGGGAGTTTAAGCCTGTTCAAGACGGCGGGGTCTTAGAAGAGGGAGGGTTGAGGCTCAGGTTCCTCCACGCGCCCTGGCTCCACTGGCCTGAGACAATAGTGACCCATGTGGAGGATCTCGGAGTAGTCTTCCCCTGCGACGTCCTAGGCGGGTACGGGGCTTACAGGGAAGTCTTCTTGAGGCAACTGAGCGGGGAGGGTAGGGAACGCTACATAAAGCTTGCCAAGAAGTACTTCGCCAACGTTCTAGGACACTACAGGGACTTCCTCCTGAAGTCGCTTCCAAAGCTCCGCGAGGTGGTCTCCAAGTCCGATGTAGTTGCCCCAGGCCACGGGCTGGTTCTAGATAGAGGTGATGCCCTGGAAATCCTCAGCTTATACGAGAAGTGGATTAAGAGGGAGAGCAGGAAGATCCTCGTCCTCTACGCCTCGATGTACGGATTCACGAGGGAGGCCGCTACCCGCCTGGCGAAAGCCATGGGGGAGCAGGGCTTCGAGGTAGTGGTCTACGGCTTCAGCGACTATGAGAGACCCTTAGTAAGCGAGGTGGTTTCAGAGGCGATGGACGCCAGGGGCCTCCTAGTCGCGGCGCCAGCCTACGAGAACGAGATCTACCCCACTATAAGGTATGTGCTCGACATCATAGCCCATAAGACAGGGTGTCCAAGGATATTCTTCCTACACGTCTACGGTTGGGGTAGTAGAGTAGTGGATGCTAGGAGCATGCTGGGTGAGCTGAAGTGCGGTGCTATAGAGGTAGTGGACTTCAAGCCCTCCGCCGCCTCGACCATAGCTGACCCCCAGATAAAGCGTGTGATAGACTTCTTCAAGGAGGCGGCCTAGAAACAGGCATGGAAGCCGGTTCTGTTTCTCAGGCCGGAGCCGTCTGCATTACACTCCTAGGGGAGGGCCTAAACCCCGGCTAGCTCCCGCGATATGGCGAGGAGTCTCTCCCTAATGAACTGGAGTGCTCTAGCCAGGGTGAGCTGGTTGTTATAGCTTGCTAGGATCGACTCTAGTTGACCCCTCTCCTTGGCCTTCAGCTCGGAAACGGTTTTCACGAGAGCTGGGAGAGCCCTCACGATGTTGTCCACTATTGTTATATCCGCGGCTCTCGCAGTCCTGGATAGAGGGTTTAGATCCACGGCTATCACCAGCTTCCCCATCTTCTTCAACGCCTCAGTCCTATCCCCGTCCTCCAGGGGCACTAGGACGACGTCGGCTATCAGTATCCCCCGGGGGCTAACCCTCCTCCTCTCGCTGAAAAGCTCAGGTATGGTTGCTGAAGCATCATCCCCTACACCCAGCACCTCTGCGGCACCTGCCTCCCTTAGGACGCGAGCTATCAGCTCCTCCCTCTCCCTAGTCCTATAGAACAAATTCACCTCTATTTTCGCGCCAGTTAAATTCGCTAGCTTAACCACGTGCTCCGCCACGAGGGCGGCCGTATTCCCGTTGACTGATATAACAGGGTGTCTAGCCAGCAGTAGAGCCGCGGCCGCGGCCCTTATAGCCTCCCACGCGAAATCCCTCGTCTCCTCCCCTATAAGGTAGTCGAAGCACTCCCCCCTCCCGTGAGCTATCAAGCCCTCCGGCACCACATACCCCTTCTTGAAGCCTTCTACAAGCCTCTCTCTAATTAGCAGGCTCTCACGCCTGGGGTGACTGGGCGGGATGAACAACGCTAACCCCCTCATCCGAGAGAGTTGTCTTAAAGGGATTTAACTTGTTTGACTCCAGCAAGGCAACCAAGTCCTCGGCCCACTCGTCTTCAACCCAGGCGACTAGAGCCCTCTTCTTCACGTAGAAGCCTATTAGGCCCCTCGCGCCTTTAAGGGATTCGACTGCCCGGGTGTAGTCGAATAATTTCATGGTGAATTCACGTGCTAGACGGAAGAACAAGGCTAGGTCAGGGTTATCCCACAGCTTCAGCACAGCCTCCCTGGCAAACTCGTACTCCGGTGATTTAACCCTCGAGAGCATTAGAGGGGTTGGCTCAACGCCGGGGAGCTCCGCAACCACTAGAGTTGGCTTCAACCCCTTGATACTGCGGGCCACGCCTACACCAGGAGGCCCCGGCTCCACCCTTATAACGAACCCCCCGTGGAACTGGGCCATCACATCCCCCAGGCCGGTCTTGAACTCTACCTCGGCTGTGTGGGCGCTCCAAGTAGACTCCTCTGAGATAAACCCCTTCTTCCCCAGGGATATGTGGGTGCTCAGGGAGAGGGATAGGGCGCTTGAGACAGCGAAGCCCTTCCCGAGATCGATGGGTGAGACGGCTGAGACACCTATGCTAGACCCCTCTAAACCGCATATACGGGACGCGTGCTCCTGGAGCACACGCCTACCGTTGAGCTCGATCCAACAGCCGCCTCCCACAGCCTTAGAAGTCACCCAGATGTCTAGTACGAGCCCCGCGCCAATGCTCCCAGTGTGGAGGAGGTCGCCTCCTAGGACAGGCGCCCAGAGGCCGGAGACGTGGAGGGGGACTTTGACAACGGGGCTTGGGTTCAAAAACTCACTCCACCAGGAACCTGGAGTACAAGTCGGGTAGGAGTAGCCAGCCGTGCTCGTAGACTCCTAGCCTGCCCTTAGCGCACTCCTTCTCGGTGAAGGCCCTCGCCTCATCCCCGGCAACCCCCTCGGCGTTGAATACAACCGGGACAGGGTCGTCTGTGTGAGCCCTGACGCTCGGGGGTGTCGCGTGGTCTGCTGTCACTATGATGGCGAGCCGGCTCGGCCTGTTCTCGAGAAGCAGGCTCACGTAGTACTTGTCTATCTCCTCTATCCTCTTCTTCTTCAGCTCGAAGTCCCCGTCGTGCCCAGGCTCGTCGGGCCCCTTCAAGTGGACGTACACTATCTCGCTCCTGCTCAACGCCTTCATAGTCGCCTCAAACCTCTCCTCGTAGTCCCTCCTCGGATCCCCGGATGGAGGGTTGAGGACTATGGTGTCAGCACCGAAGATCCTACCTATACCTAGTTCAACAGGCATCTCAGCTAGAACGGCGAACCCGCACTTGTACTTCTCCTTCAAGGGCTGTGCCCTGGGTATTGAGCCGCCTGCGTCTCTCAGCAGGAGGGCGTTACCTGGGGGCTGGTTCTTTCTACGCCTCTCCTCGTTTACGGGGTGTTTATCCAATATCTCGATCGCCTTCTCGGTGAAAACGTTCGCCAGCTCCGCTGTAGCCCTGGCCTCAGGGGTGTCTTCGAGTGGTTCAATCTTCTTGACGAAAGGCTGGAAGTCTCTGGCCGCCACGCTTATCAGGCCCTTCCTCTCATAGGCTGGATCATTGTTGCCAACCATTGGGGACAGCCTCCTACTCCTGCTCCCGATTATCACGACGGCTCTATGGCCTATGGTCGCCTTAACCCTCGCGTACCCGTCGTAGATCCCCAGCTCCATGCCATCTAGTTTTTCAGCCAGCATCCTGGCCTCCTCGCTGCTCAGGCTCCTCCCAACCCTCCTATCTATGATCCGCTTAGTAGCTGGGTCTATGGTCGCGAAGTTTGCTCTGAAGGCCACTTCATACCCTTCCCTCAGGGATAGGCCGGCCCCCACTGCTTCTATAGGCCCCCTCCCAGTGTACACTTTATGCGGGTCGTAGCCGAGGAGGGAGATAACCGCCTCGTCGCTTTCAGGCGCAACGCCTCTCCCGACAGTGTACATCAACCCGCAGAGCCCGTACTTAGCCAGCGTGTCTAGGTTGGGCTTATACGCCTTCTCAAGCGTGGTGGAGGGGTCTGAGAGCCTGTCCGCCGCCCCGTCTAGCACGAGGTATAGTAGCTTGTACTTCAAGCCCATTCAAATCGCCATGAAACAGTATTATCAGCCTTCTTTAAAATATCCTTCCGAGAAAAACGAGTGCTCCCTACCCGGGAAGACGCCTTGTTTAACCTCTCTCACATAGCTTGAGACAGCATCCACTATGATTCTCCTTAAATCAGCGTACTTCTTGGCGAACGGGGGAGTGTTCTCGGATAACCCCAGCACATCGTGCAAAACGAGTATCTGCCCGTCGCACATCCAGCCGCTCCCAATGCAGATGGTGGGGACGGAGACCTGTTTTGTTATCTCAGCCGCTACATCAGCCGCCGTGAACTCTATGACTATCGAGAAGACGCCGGCCTTCTCCAGCTCTTTAGCGTCGTCGATGAGCTTCTCGGCCTCAGCGGCTTTCACGCCCCTCCTCTTGTAGCCGCCGAGGAGAAGATACCTCTGGGGCGTCAGCCCTATGTGCCCCATTACGGGTATGCCTGCTCTAACCATAGCTTTAACAGTGTCAGCCACCTCGCCACCCCCCTCGACCTTGACCGCCTCAGCCCCCTTCTTCAGCATCAACCCAGCGTTGTAGACAGCGTCCTCTACGCTTGTCTCATAGCTTAGGAAGGGCATGTCCCCGACGAGGAGGGCCCGGGGCCTGGCCCTAGCGGCGCTCTCGACGTGGAGGAGCATCATCTCCATTGTCACGGGTATTGTGGAGGGTAGCCCGTGGACAACCATACCCACACTGTCCCCGACGAGGATGATGTCAACGCCCGCCTGGTCAACCAACCTGGCTGTCGAGTAATCGTAGGCTGTGATAGCCGCTATCTTCTCAGCCCCCTTCTTCTTAACTATGTCTCTAACTGTGACCTTCATGCTCACGCCAGCCCTCTATCAAGTGGATTATCAACGTGATAATTTTATTCACTGTTAAACCCCGCCCAGCCGACTCCAGCGTCCTAGCTACGAAGCCGTTTATGTAGTCCACCTCAGTCCTCCTCCCCCTGGCTAAATCCTGGGCCATGCTAGAATAGTTCTCTCCCGTATTCCTAGCACTATTCAAAACATGTTTAACCAGCTGCCTCTTATCCAGGTTGAACCCGTGGAGTCTAGCCGCCTCAACAACTTCATCCAGGATAAGGTCTACTAGGGGCTGCGCCTCCTCTAGGAGGACGACTCTGTTCCTAGCCATCGCGATCGCCGTGAGGGGGTTGACCACGCTGTTTAGGGCCAGCTTAAGCCACCTGTAGAAGTCGATGTTTGATACAACGCGTGCATCGCAACCCCCTCTCCTCAGGGCGGTGGCTAAGTCCATTAACCCCTGGCACATGCCCCTCCTAGAGCCCAGTATAATGGAGCTCCCTCCCGCGTGCTTCACGTAGTTCTCCCTGACCCTCTCCCCGCCGAAGTAGACTACCCCTGCGGCAACACATCTATCAGGCATCTCCTCTTCAGCTAGCTCCAGGCTGCCGAAGCCGTTTTGAACCATGACCACCGCCCGGCTATTGCGGGAGAGACTCTTCATTAAGCCTAGGGTTGAGGGCACGTCGACTGCTTTAACAGCGTTCACCACGAACTCGCATGAGACACCCGGCGTGGTGTAGTGTAGGGGGGTGACGGGAACCAGGTAGGGGTCTCCCCCTGCCTCAACGATTATGCCCCCGGCCTCCTCTACGGCTTTAATAGAGTCGTTCCGGCGGTAGAATACGCCTATCCTACTCCCGAACCCGCCTTTATGTAGGTAGTAGGCTAGTATGCCTCCTACAGCACCGCCTCCTATAATACAGTAATCCATTGATTCAGCCAAGCCCTACACCACGCTGTGTTGTAGGATGAAGTCTATGATGCCCTCGAGCTCCACGAAATCCCTGGAGAGGATGTAAATATTCGGCTCCAACCCTCTACCCCCCTCGTCTACCACTGCGTCAGGCTTCTTCGAGAGGGCCTCTTCTAGGGATGTCCAGAAGGAGTCCGCTGAGTCGTGGGGGCCTGTCTCAATCACCTTTAAGCCCATCCTGGTGATCGAGTCGCGGATCCACGGCTGGTTGGATAAATTCACGGCAAGCCTCTTACTCTTGTTGTACTTGATCGCGGTGATCAAGATCCTAGATAAATGCCTGCTGGCCCCGTACATGGGCTCACCAGCGTAGCCGGCCCTGCTGTCTACTCTAACAATCCTACCCGTCAACGCAATGATGTCGCCGGGGGTGGACGCCCCTCTCGGCGCGTACGCTATGTTCACCCCTACTTCCGGCACCAGCTTGTAGACGAGCGGCTTTGAGATAAACTTGTTCACGAACTCCCTGTACTCCTCTATGAAGGGGTCGGTTATAGACCCCCTGCTACAATAATCCCTCAGCCAGTTTAAGCTCCTACACGCATACCTCGTGGCGAACTCTTCGATATAGTAGTTCGACACGATCAAGAACCTTAGCATGTCGCCTCTCTCGAGGTAGGAGGCTAGGTTGTTGACGACGTAGAGGATCTCATCCTCTGGGAAGCCCATTTTAACCAGCTTCTCCTTGTAGCTCGTGTATGTTTTGCTCAGGTATTTGTTGACGAGGGGTTGTGAAACGCCGAGGAGCCTTGAAATCTTGTGCTGGCTAATATTCCTGCGGTGCAACTCGTGGATTAACAGTCCTCTCAGGTAGGGCAGTATTTTCTTGTTCGCGATGTCATGTATTATCATTTACTCTCAGGGCCCTCAGCGAGCCTTCTAGAGGCGACCCACCAGCCTGTACCGGCGTCTCCCTCGACATCTTGAGTGTTATGAACTCCGCTAGTTTAACGAGCTCTCTAATCTCCTCGAGCTCCATCCCGAAGTAATCCTCGTAGCCCGCCATCTCCTGGTACAAGTCAATCATCTTCGAGAGTTCACCGAACACTATCCTCCTGAAGACCTCCCTATCAGTTGCTGTCAAGGCATTCTTGGACGCCAGCTTTAGAAGGGTTGATTTCACTCTGCGGGGTTCAAGGCTCTCAAACTTTATCCTCAGCAGGGTGATCTTCGGGTCGTCCTCAACAGTCTCCGCCCCCAGAGCCCTCTTAACAGCCTCTATGTCAGTGAACCTCCACCACGTCTGGTTAGTCGACGAGTAGGATTTCTCAATAACCCCCAGCTCTTTCTCAAGGCTTCTCAGCAGGTTAACTGGGTTGTAGTTGAAGCCCATCCTCGCCAGCCTTAGGACAAGGTGCTTAAAGCTGAAATCCCCGTACCTGTGGTCTACATTTGGGTCTCCAGCGATCTCTAAAGCCGCTTTCAAAACCAGGAAACCCTTATCACCGTACTTCTCCAGGAAACCCTTAACCCTGTTGTAAACAAGGTTAGAATCCAAATAAACCACCGTTCCCGTTTATTTTCCGATATCTCGAATAATATTTATAGATTACCGGGGGTTTTACACGGCTCCACCTCTGGGTTGAAGTAATAACGGGTTATCACGGGTGTGCGAGCTTTGGGTGTCGCTGTGGAGGTCAGGGGCTTGAGGAAAGTGTTCAATGGAGTTGTAGCGGTTGACGACGTGTCCTTCGAAGTATTTGAAGGGGAGGTCTTCGGTTTAATAGGCCCCAACGGGGCTGGGAAGACGACTACGTTGAGAATAATAGCAGGGATGGTGAGGCCCGACCTAGGCGAGGTTAGGATCATGGGTTTCAACCCATTCCGGGAGGAGGTGAGGGTCAAAGAGCTACTGGGCTACCTGCCGGAGGAGGCGGACGTTTACTCGCGTTTAACAGGCCTCGAACACCTGAGATTTTACGCGAGCCTCTACGGCGGGAGCGTGGATGAGACTGTGAGATACGGGGCCGAGATAAGCGGCTTGGGGGGAGATTTAAACAAGAGGGCGGGCGAGTACAGCAAGGGGATGAAGAGGAGGCTCCTGCTAAGCCTCGTCCTGATGAGGAGGCCTAGGGTCGCCCTGCTAGATGAGCCGACAAGCGGGTTGGACGTGTACTCCAGTCTAAGAGTGAGGGATCTGATAAAGAGGTATGCGAGGGAGAACAAGACGGCCGTGATACTCAGCAGCCACAACATGCTTGAGGTCGAGTATGTGTGTGATAGGGTTGCCTTCATGAGCAGGGGTAGGATCGTCGCGGCGGGCACACCCGTTGAACTGAAGGAAAAGTATAATGCCGGGAACCTCGAGGAAGTGTTCGTGAAAGCGACTGGTGGTTGAATGAAGTTTAGCACAGTGAGGGTTATCGTCTGGAAGGAGCTCCTAGACTTGTGGAGGGATAAGAAGACCCTCGCGGTGGCTGTACTGCTACCAGTCGTCTCAATGCCGCTGATAGGCTTAGCAGTTCTACTCCTCTCCACGCAACAGCCTGTACTGGTCGCGATAGTGGACGAGGACAACACGTCTTACACCAACCAGGTACTTGGCATAACTGTTTCATCGAGGTGGGTGGTAGGCAACCTAACCGAGGCTTTAACCAGGAGTGGCTGCCGGGTCGACCAGTACAATAATAGCCCGGGCAACATGACTTCATACGACATTGTAGTCGTTATCCAAAAAGGCTTCTCCGAGAACGCTACAAGCCTGGTCAGCCAAGCTAGGGTGGAGATCATTCGGAAAGCTAATGTCCAGCCAGCGGTGAACGCTGAGAACACTATAATGTCAGTATTATCACAGTTCTCGAGCAACATCTCGAGGGTTAAAGTCGAGTCTCTGGCTGGTATAGCGGGCTTGAAGCCCGGGTCTTTCGACGCGAACTCGGTACTCCAGCCGGTTGTGGTGGGCCCCCTTATACTCGTAGCACCCTCAGGGGCTCCTGCGACGCCGATAGAGGAGATCAGGCCTTACATCGCCAAGATACTTATACTAGGCTTCATCTTCGTCGTCTCCCCTGCGTCAATGTACGTTGTCGACAGTATTGTGGGTGAGAGGGAGAGGAAGACTATTGAGCTCCTCCTGGCGACACCAGCCAGCGTAGCAGACATCATATCGGGGAAGCTCATAGTTGCTTCAGTTCTCGGCGTGATTTCAAGCCTATCGGATGTGGCGAGCCTAATGATATACATGTACCTTATAGCCCTGTCGCTAGGCGGGTATTTCTGGCTTGTAGTGGACTTGAAGCTGATCCTCCTCCACGCTGTCACAGCGTTCTTCACAATACTCACAACGATAGCCATCGCGACGCCGTTCATTACTAGAACGCAGGGTATTAGGAGCGCGGGCAATATAGCAACACTCGTGAACATGATAGGGGTGACGCTGTTCTTCACAGGCTTCATGGTAGACTACCCTAAGTTGGAGCCGGGCGTACTCTACCCTCTCATGCTGATCCCCTACACTCACTCCATCCTTGTAATCCAGGACTACGTCTACGGTATGGCTTTGAACTCCATCATGCATCTAGCAGTGCTCATAGTCGCCAGCCTCATACTACTCTACATTGGTGTTAGAGGAATTAGCCCGGAGAAGATTTTGCTGGCTCGTTGAGGGCGGGATTAACTTTTTAAAAATAAGCGTATTTTATTTGAGTGAGGGATCGTTAGTTGAAGCAATCCCACCTGCGGGTCTTGTTGGCGAGTGATGAAAACGGGTTCCTGGATTTAAATCAGGTTCAGCAGAAGCTTAATTTAACCACGTCAAGCCTGAGAAGGTACATTAGGATCCTTGAGAGAGACGGGTTTGTATCGAGGTCGGAGAAGGGTTTTGTATTAACAGAGAAGGGGATGAAGCTGAAGAAGACTGTTCAGGCGTTGAAGGAGAAGAGGGATGCACCAGCCTACTATATCACAGACCCATCAACAGGCCAGCCCGTACCACTAAGCTTCAGAAACTACAGCCAGCTCTACGCTATACTAGCCTACGGCCTAGTCGATAAAGCCCTCATCGATAAGCACATCGCCCAAGGATACCTCTCCAACTGGGCACGGGACGCCTTAGGCGACGAGTACCTGGCGAGCCTCATCCAAAGCGGGGAGGTCAAGAACGCCAGCGACCTACTAGCCTACTTGAAGATGATAATCCAGCTCTCAACGGCTGAGAAGTAATGCCCCGAGAGGGGGATAGGGGAGAACTCGAGGAAAAGTTGAGAGAGTATATTTCGAGAGCACGCTGGTGGCCTTGGAAAACAGGTGGGAGAGCCCCCTCTATAACAAAGCTAGTGGAGAAAGACGGCTTCATACACGTTAAGGTGAGCGACGGGGAGAACCAGTACCAGGCATCCTTCATTACAGGCGACAACCCCGGCCTACCCGGAGATCGGCTCATACCCTTCAAGGGCGGGTTCCTCTACGAGGCGGAGTACGATAGGAGATTCCTCGAGAACATCAGGGAAGTGAGCGGTGTAACCCTGGAGCTCGCGAGCGACTTCGACCCGGCGATCACGTCGGCCAGGCCACTCACACTGGATTCAACAAACGCTGTATCCCTGCTAGAGACCCGTAGCGGGGAGAAAGCTGTTCTAAAAAGCTACAGGCTGCTCCCCAAAGTGAACATGGAGTATATGTGCCTAGTCAAACTGAGCAGGGAGGGCTTCAAGAACGCGCCTAGAGTGAGAGGGCTGATACACGAAGACGGGGAACCTATAGCCCTCATCCTCCAGTACCTCACAGGGTTCAACGATGCCGGCCGCCCATTCTACGAGGAGCTGTCCAGCTGGCTTAAGTCCAGGGATGTGAGGCTCAACCTCGGTTTATCCGCTAAGCTGGGGGTCGTGACGGCTGGGCTCCACGAGGCGTTAAACAAGCCCGGCGACAAAGGGTTCTTCGGGTTAGAGGAGATCACGGACAGCGATGTCTCGAGGTGGGAGGAGAGGTTGAGGCGAAGAGTCAACTTCATATACGAGAAGTTCGACGAGTACGCTGGTATCAAAGACTACGGGTGGCTCAGCTACTGGAGGGATGTATTCGATAAAAAAGGTGTAGAAGTGGTGGAGGAGGCGAGGAGCCTCCTAGAGAAGTACAAGGGGGGCTTCAAAGCGAGGATACACCAGGATCTCCACCTACTCCAGATGATCTATAACCCAGGCGAGGGGGAGTTCTACATAATAGATTTCGAGGGGGAGCCTGGCAGGAGTAACGATGAGAAGGTTGGGAAGGAGCCGCCTCTCAGGGACGTGGCCTCCCTTGTGAGGAGCTTCCACTACCTGTCTTTCTCAGCCGTCATGAATTGGAGTGGCCTCGGCTTGGATCAAGTGGCACGGGATCTCTTAGGCGGAGACCCTGCTTTACAGTGGAGGAAGAGGCATTTAACCTCTATGATCTACTCCTACCTGGCCGATACCACGAGGGTGAACATCCACGGGTTCGGCGAGAAAATGATAGCTGGTTTAGACGAGTACTTGAAGCCGTGGGTCGTTGAGAGAGCTTTGTACGAGGCCGCCTACGAGTTGATGTATAGGCCGAGTTGGGCCCCCATCCCTATTCTAGGCCTGTTGAGGGTCTACTAGGTTTAAATAATTGATTAAACATCCTGGAAACGTTTTTTATTTGCCGGCCGCGAATTTATCATAGTGGTGTTTAAATGCCCGATGTTGTTTTGGTGTTCGAGGTTCACCAGCCCTATAGGCTTGCCAGGAATGTCTACCATAGGCTCGTCGAGAGGGCGCTGAAAGGGGAGCTGACCCTGCGGGATATTGAGGAAGCCGTGTTCGACCAGCCTTTAAACAAGCTTGTCATGGAGAGGGCTTCTTCCAAATGCTATATACCTGCGACGCGGATAATACTGGAGAACCTCCAGAAGTATAGGAGCTCGGATAGGAGGTTTAAAGTCTCCTACTCGGTCTCAGGCGTATTCCTCGAGCAGGCATCCAGGTGGGCTCCCGAGGTGGTGGATCTATTTCGGAGAGTTGCCGAGACTGGTTTAGCGGAGTTCATCAGCCAGACATACTACCACAGCATGGTCGCGTTCCTCGGAGTACCAGAGTACAGGGAGCTCGTCGAGCAGGTGTCGGAGCACAGGAAGGTGATCGAGGAGTTAACCGGCTTGAAACCGGTCACGGTTGAGAACACGGAGTTCTCGTACAACAACGACATAGCCGCTGTCTTCGCTAGGCTGGGCTATAAAGTGGTGTTGACTGAGGGCGTTGAGAGAGTCCTGGGTTGGAGGTCGCCTAACTACGTCTACAAGGCTTACGGTAGCGAGATAAAAGTGCTGACAAGGAACTACAGGTTGAGCGATGACGTGGGCTTCAGGTTCAGCGATAGGAACTGGGATCAATACCCCTTGACCGCGGACAAGTACTCTGCCTGGCTCTCGGCTACACCCGGCGATGTACTGCTCATAGCCCTCGACTACGAGACTTTCGGGGAGCACCACTGGCCTGAGTCTGGGATCCACGAGTTCCTGAGGTGGCTTCCCGGCGAGGTCTTGAAGTACAGCAACCTCTCCTTCTCGACGCCAGGCGAGGTGGTGGACAAGTACCCCGCCAGGGATACTATAGACGTACCCCCGTGGTCTACTATCAGCTGGGCTGATGAGAGGGATCTAAGCGCCTGGCTCGGGAACACGATGCAACAGGCTTCAATGAAGGCCCTCTACGACCTCTACTACTACGTGGACGCTGTAGGTGACCCCGGCTTGAAGAGGCTGTGGAAGCTCTTGACTATAAGCGACCACTTATACTACCAGGCCACAAAGTTCGGGAGTATCGGGGAGGTCCACGCATACTTCTCACCCTACAAGAACGCCGGGGACGCCTACGCCCTCTTCATGGAGGCTATTGGTGTCCTATCGACTCTGGTTGCGGAGGCTATCGCAAGGGATCCAAGGGGGTTTATAGCGAGGTTCAAGACGCCTCCTGAGAAAGCCTTCTACTTCTACTCGCCTGCATCAGGCTACACTGGGCTGAGGGCTTCAAGCCTGGGCGAGTTCCTAGAATTGTTGCGGAGGATTCCGGACGACGTGTTCTTATACCACGCTGGGAGAGGCGACTTCTCGAGCTGGATTAGAAACGTCTTCATGCTCGAGGATCTAGCTACAGCGGTGGCTGAAGCCGAGAGGAAGCACCCGGGTGAGGCGCGCAAAGCAGTTGAGGCGGCTGTTAAATCCCTGCTGGAGGGATGAACGTGCCGGGCTACTTCGTCTTCGCGCTCCACTTCCACCAGCCTACAGGCCAGTTGAAGAAGATCCACGAGAGGGTCTTCGAGAACAGCTATAAGCTCCTCTTAGACGTGATCAAGGAGTTCAGCGACTTGAAGTTCACTATCCACGTCAGCGGGCCCCTCCTGCTATACGCGAGCGAACACTACCCGGAATGGGTCAGCGAGCTGGCTAAGCTGGCCGACTACGGCGTCGCCGAGATACTCGGGGGGACTCTAGGCGAGGCCATCCTACCCCTCCTCCCCAGCGGTGACAGAGACCTGCAACTGAGAGAGTACGCTAGGCTTGCCGAGAGGCTTCTAGGGGTTAAACCCAGGGGTATGTGGCTCCCCGAGAGGGTTTGGGAGCCCGACCTAGTTGGATACCTCGCTAGAAACGGCGTGGAGTACGTGCTGGTAGACGACTCAACACTCTTGAGGACGGGTAGGGGAGGAAACGACTCCTTGTACCCGTGGCTCACCGAGGACTCGGGGTACCGTGTCAAAGTCTTCTTCATCGACACAGCGCTCCGTTATATCCTGCCCTGGGAGCCCCCTGAGAGGGTCATAAGTTACATGAGGGAGAGGGTTGGAGGCCTCGAGAACCCCATCCTGGTCTGGGGGAGCGATGCAGAGAAGTTCGGTGAGTGGAGGGATCCCGGCTGGGCCCGCTGGTGGCTCCACGGGTTCTTAAGCAACTTGAGAGTTGAGAAGAGCATCCAGATGGTTCACCCCTACGAGTACCTTAAAGAGCACGGCGTGAGGGGGCTGGTCTACCTGCCCCCGGGTAGCTACGATAAAATGCTCGAGTGGAGCGGGGGCTTCTTCAGGAACTTCATAGTGAAATACGCTGAGGTAAACAACATGCACAAGAAGATGCTGTGGGTTAGGAGGAAGCTCTCGAAGGCTGGGGAGAGGCTTGAAGACGCGTGGAGGAGCTACCTGCTAGCCCAGTGCAACGACGCCTACTGGCACGGGTTGTTCGGCGGTGTATACCTCGCGCACTTGAGGCAGGCGATCTACGAGAACTATATAAGGGCCGAGAGAATCGCCGAGGAGGCCCTGGGCTACTATAGGGGCGGGGAGGCGAAGATCCTGCTAGAGGACTTCGACTACGATGGTCGCGACGAGCTGATCGTGGAGAAGAAGGGCTACAACCTTTACATAGACCTCGCCGACGGCGGGAGTGTCTTCGAGTTCGATGTGAAGAAGAAGGGTCTCGAACACAACTTACAGGACACTATGTCCAGGTATAAAGAGCCTTACCTGGAGGAACCCTGGTTTAGGCCCGACTGGTATAGGAGGGTCAGCGGCAGAGTACACTTGTGGAGCACTGACACAGGTTTAGACGACTGGCTGTGGAACACCCCCTTCAAGGATCTAAGCGACCTAGCGCTAGCCCGCTTCAACCTGGCCTACGTGGATAGAGAGTACTTGGGCTTGAAGGGCGAGGGAGGCTTCTACGTCTTCGGCAGTAAAATCGCTGAGATCGAAGTCGAGAAGAGGGTGAGGCTACTTGAAAACGGGTTCGCAGTCGACTACGCTGTCAGGAACGTGAGGGGCAGTAGCTTTAGGGCGAGAGTGGGCTTCGAGTACCATCTAGCACCCAAATTAGACAGGCAAGGGGATAGGGAAGTACGCTATAAGGTGGAGGGTGAGCTGAGGGGGTTGAGGGAGAAGTTCACGGGTGTAGGCAGGAGCGTCGAGCTAGTGAGCGACTTCTACCCCGTGGTGGAGGTCTCGTCTAACAGGGAGCTCAACATCTGGGTCGCACCCCTATCCACTATGGCTAGGACTGAGAAGGGGCTCCTCGAGATGCTACAGGGTGTTGGAGTCCAGTTCCTCGACGATGTCGAGCTGGCTCCCGGGGGCGAGGTTAAAGTAAGCATTGAGACTAGAGTGAAATGGTAGGATGAAATGCGGGTTTGGATGCTCACCTTCGAGTCGAAGACGACTAGGAAGGTAGGCGGGTTAGCGGAGGTTCCGCCTGAGCTAGCGAGGAACCTAGCGGGGAGGGGCTTTGAGACAGCTCTAGTGACCCCATCCCACGGCCTGAGGGTTGACGGCGGGGTCGTCTTCGAGGAGGAGATCGCGGGGGCTAAATACAGGGTTTTAACCGCTAGGTTAGACGGGTTAGACCACTACATCGTGGAGGGAGGCTTGTTTGAAAACAGCGATGTCTACGGGGGCGACCTCCCCTCTAAAGCCCTTGTTTTCGCGAGGGTCGTGAAAAGCCTCTTCGAGAAGTCTCTGAGAGAGGGCTCAGCCCCCGATCTCGTCCACGCGCACGACTGGCACTCGGGGCTATCGCTAGTAGGGTTGAACAGCCTGATCGTAAGGGAGGGCCTGAAGCTCAGGCTAGTATACCACATACACCTTTTATCCAAGGCGTGGTTTAAGCGGGAGGATCTCGAGGGTATCCTCTCGGGCAGGCTGGTGAGAGGCGTATACGGTGTCAGGGAGTTCTCCGAGTATTACGACCTCTCACAAGGATTCGCGGACAAGCTCATACCCCTCCTCGCAGACAAGACAGTGACCGTGAGCGCTGACTACGCTAAGACAGTGGAGAAGTGGGTTGGGCTCAAACACCCCTTGAAAGTAGAGGCAGTCCCGAACGGTAGCCCCTGGAGCCCCGGGATGGTCTTAGAGCACGTTCAGAAACTAGCTGGGGCGAAGGGCGTTGAGGATAGAGCTCTAACAAGGAGGGCTGTCCTAAGGGAGCTGTGCTCTAAAAGCATTGCTGAGCTCGGCGAGGAGTGGGAGAAGATCCTCAGAAGCCTCGGCGTAGACCCCGCGTCAGATACCTGGCACCAGTGCTTCGAAGAGGACGGGGATCTGGTTTTGTCAACCGGGAGGATATCCAGGCAGAAGGGCTTCGAGGTGTTGCTGAAGGCCCTTGAGAAGACGATAGCCAGAAACCCGCGCGTACGCCTCCTCCTCATGGTGATCCCCGTCCCAGGCTCGGAGAGATTGATCGAGAAGATGGTTAGGTACCTCCGCCTCTACGAGAGGAACCTCAAAATAGTCTTCGGCACTGCACCCAAGTCCCTGTATGTCCCAGCACACTACGCGGCCCGGGTGTACGTGGCTCCAAGCCTCTACGAGCCCTTCGGGCTTGTCGCACTGGAGGCGATGGCGTCGGGCACGCCCGTCCTCGCCAGCGACACAGGGGGGTTTAAAACCACTGTTCTCGACCTAAGGGCGGCGGGGTTGAAGGGGACTGGCATACTCTTCGAGACTGGCTCCGTTGAGCAGCTCGCCTCCTACCTGTCGGACTTAACCCTGCTTATGAGCCTTGAAGAGGCTGAGCCCGCGGAGGCTGGTAGGGTTGCTGAGAAGATTGCTGACCCCAGGGTTAGAGGCCTGTTGAACGATCATCGGGCTCCGTTTGTTATAAGGAGATCATGTCTCGATAGGTCGAGGGAGTTTGACTGGGGTAAGTCTGTTTTAAAACTAGTGGAGGTTTACACAGGCATTTAACCCCGGGTGTTTGGAATGGCGAGTATAGTTCCGCAGAGGCATTTCAACGGCCTCGAGGCCTACCTGGTCTTAGACAAGCCTTTGTACAAGCCTGGCAGTGAAGCAAAAGCCCATGTCCTCCTCGAGAATAAGGGTGTGGAAAGGTCTTTCAGGCTCAGGATAATCGATGAGAAGGGTGGAGTCCAGGTAGACAAGAACATCTCTATGAAGGCTGGCGAGAGACTAGTCGATATATCGCCTGTCAGCACAATGGAGGACACGGGCTTCCACAAACTACGCCTCTACCTCGACTCAACCCCCGTCGATGAAGTAGGCTACATCACAGGAGACCCAGCGTCGAGGAGGTATATGAGGGTTGCGTTCGTCTGGCACAACCACCAGGCCCCTAACTACGACCCCGAGGGCAGGTTCCACGCTGACTGGGCTTTCATATATGTTTACAGGGATCTGCTGAAGCCCTACGGGCTTGGCCCATACCACTACCACACAATCCTCCTGGACAAACACCCAGGCTACTCGGCGACCTTCAACCTCAGCCCTAGCCTCTTGTACCAGTGGGATACCGCCGTGAGGAAGGGCGTTGACTTCAAGGATGGGAGGAGGCTTGACAAGGAGAGCAGGGAGGTTCAGCTGATAAAGGATGCGCTTGGAAAATACATTAAGTACGCTAGGTCTGGTAGAATAGATGTCTTGACCAGCGTCTACGCACACACCATCCTCGGCTTCCTGACCGACACCCTTAACGCCCAGGACATCGTGGCGGAGGAGGTCGAGTACGGGGCTAAGGTCACGAGAGAGGTGTTAGGCGGGTTCGAGCCCGTGGGGTTCTGGACGCCGGAGATGGCTTTCTCGATGAAAATTGTCAGGATACTCCAGGAGAACGGGCTGGAGTACACTATCCTAGACGACGCCAACCACTTCTACTACGCGGAGGGCGAGAAGACCACACCCTACGAGCCCTACATACTTTTGGACCCGGAGACGAGGAGCCACATCCAAGTATTCTTCAGGGACAGCTACTTGAGCAACGTGTTGAGCTTCCACAACAACTTCGCATCCGAGCTCCATGCGTGGAGGAACGCGTACGAGTTCGCATACATGATCTCCTCGAAGTGGGTTGACAAGAGCACGAGGATCCTGACTATAGCATTGGACGGCGAGAACTGGATGGCCTTCTCCAAGAACCCGCCGTTGACCGCCTACTTCGCGGACAAGCTGATCCTGTACCTCGAGGCCCTATCGGACTTCAACTTCATCAAGACAATAAACTTGAGGGAGGCCCTCGAAGAGATCCCTGCGAGGAGGGTCTTAACCAACATACCCACGAACACGTGGCTAGGGACTTTCAGGAAGTGGAGGGGCGAGGTAGTGGAGCAAGAGAAATGGTGGGTTCAGGCGGCGGAGGCGATTAGGTTGCTTAGGGTCTACGAGAACATTATCCAGGGACGCGACTCCTACAGCAACTCAGCCAGGTTCGCGCTGTGGCACGCCCTCGACAGCGATTACTGGTGGGCCGAGTTCTGGAGCCCAGGGGTTATTAACATGTGGCTGGAGAGGGCGCTGAAGACCATACAGGACAGGCTCTCCAATATTAGGATAGTCGACGTCAAGGTGAGGGGTGACGTCTACCTTGGCGGCGAGTGCGAGCTAGGTGTGTCGATCGAGAACAACCTTGACAGGGATGTCAAGGTCGACATCGCGATCGTGTCCTGGGGCGTTAAGGAGACTACGGGTGGGGTCAGGAGCGTCTCCTTGAAGGCCCGGACTGTAAGCGATGTCCCGTTCAAAGTAAGGGCTGTCTCGGCTGGGGAAGTGCCCGTGTCGGTGTTACTGCTCAGCGATAACAGTATTGTAGCATCATACACGAAGAACATTTACATCTCCCAGAGGCCCCCGCCCAACCCTCGTTAATTTTATTAACATAATCAAACAAATACACAAATCACATCACAACGGTGTGCCGATGTGACGAGGCTTACGATAACGCACTGGGATATCGACGGCCTCGCGGCAGCAACCTTCATGTATTTCAAGCTTAAGCCGGCGAACCAGATACTGTCCTCTGTGACATCCCTCCCAAACTACCTCCTCCAGAGCCTCAGGCAGACACCCCTCCCAAGGGAGGTGTGGGTGGCGGACTTGAACCCCCAGCCAAACAGCGTGAAAGCAATCACAGCGTTCCTCGAGGAGGCGAGGAGAAGGAGGATAAAAGTCTACTGGTTCGACCACCACGAGTGGGATACACGTGTCTACAGAGAGCTGGCAGGTTTCGACGACGTCCTCACATACGTTGTCGACCCCAACTACACGGCGGCGGATCTAGTGGCCAGCAGGCTGGATTTGAAGGGGGACAAGTTCGTTGACGAACTAGTCAAGTTGTCCTACGACGACGACTTCTTCGAGAACAAGTATGATCTCACGGTCATGTGGAGGAGGGTTCTAAGGTGGGGCGGGTGGGATGTCAGGTATAAGGCGCTGGATTCTTTCAAGAGAAGGGACTTAGCCCCGGCTTGGATGCTCGAATTCTATAAGAGGGAGGTCTCCATTGTCTACGAGAACTTGATAAGGGAGGCTTTAGCGAGGATGGACGTTATCGACCACGAGGGCTTCAGGATAATCGTCTTCCCGGACGTCGACCCGAGGGTTCACCCAGGCGAGGTGGTTCAGGTCTCGGAGCGGAACGGGTTGAGAGCGCATGTCTACATTGTGAGATACCCGAGGGGTGTGAGCCTTAGAAGCGACTACATCGATGTTTCCTCGATAGCTAGGGAGATGGGTGGAGGAGGGCATTCAAGGGCCGCTGGAATACCTGGAGACGTCAGCTTGAGAAACCTCCTAGGGAAGCTCTTTGAGAAAATAAACGAGTTGAAAAACCTGTCGGTGCCGGCTAGCATGGTAATATGAGCTCTCAAACGCTCTCGAAGCATCTGTTTTGATTCGGGTAATGAAAACCATCTTTATATTGATATGTTCAGTTTATATATACAGGTAAAGGTGTCCTGGTTGCCTTTAAAAATCACCTTAAGACCTGAGGATCAAGAGTGCGTTAAGAGACTCATGTTAAACCCTTGCGAGATTCTGAAGCTGATACCCATGGTCTCAGAATGCGAGGCTACAGGTGATACAATCAAGCTTTCCCTCACCGATGACTTCTTCAAGAGTACAATCGTTTACACGATCCTTGAGAGGAGCCCAACAAAGATCGCCCTGGCCCTAGAGTACCTGGTGGATGGCGAACCCAAGGCTAGAATAAGCGAGTTGTGGGTGTATATTGAGGAAGGAGCGTTGGTAATCGACTACAAGCTGGAGGCAGGGTTTAGGGTAAGGGGTCAGGCTATGAGGAGCCTGGACACGAGCATCCAGGCTCTACGGGGTGTTATCCCGATAGTGTGCTCTCGGGTGGAGGCGCATCCCGCGGAGGCCCATGTGGAAGAGAAGAAGGTGGTGAAGGAAACCAGGCGAGAAGTAGCTGTCAAGGAGGCTCCGCAACCGAAATACAAATATGATCTCTCGGATGCGAGGTTTAGGGCGAGGCTTGTTAGAGAGGCTAAGTCGTTTAAGCTACTGCCAACGGACGTGAAGCTTGAGGAGGCTATAGCAGGCGAGCTCAAGAGCGGGGCTTGGCTGGTTGTCGAGGCCTACCCCTCCGGCAAGAAGTATACACTAGTTGAAAACGGTAGTGTGCAGGGGGTCTACTGCGAGGGGGAGTGCCGCGGCGAGCCCTTGACAGTAGTGGCCTACGAGATCACATTGGGTTAAGTGGGATTTGTTTATTTCAACTTCAATCATTCTTCCACATAGCTCCCACTAGGTTTATTAGGATAACCAAACCTAGACATTCCATAAGAAGTGGTCTCCATGCTTGAAGTAGACAACGTCTCAGTGGAGGTCAACGGTGTCACCGTGGTGAGGGGCGTCAGCTTCCGGATCAAGCGGGGAGAGATAGTGGTGTTAATGGGGCCTAACGGCAGCGGTAAAACCAGCCTAGCGTACGCTATAATGGGCCACCCCTTCTACAAGGTGGTTGAAGGCAGGGTTCTACTCGAAGGCGAGGACGTGACTAAACTGCCCCCCAACGAGAAGGCTAGGAGAGGCTTATTCCTGTTCTTCCAGAACCCGGTGGAGGTGAGGGGGGTCAGCCTCCTAGACCTCGCTAAAGCCGTCTTCGAGGCCCGGGGACTCCCGGGGTCAGGCGTTGAGAAACTAGTTTTAGAGACCGCTGAAAAAGTCGGTTTGAAGAAGACTCTCCTAACCAGGGGTTTAAACGAGGGTTTCTCAGGCGGGGAGAAGAAGAGGTCTGAGCTACTTCAGGCAATGCTACTTAAACCAAGGTGTTTGATCATGGATGAGCCCGACAGCGGCTTGGATGTAGAGGGGGTGCGGCTCCTCGCGGACTTCATTAGGGAGAGGGCGGGGGAGGGCGCCTGCTTCCTGCTGATAACCCACTACCCCAACCTACTGAACTACGTGACCCCTTCTAAGGTGCTGGTGTTGGCTAAAGGGGTTGTCAAGGCTGAGGGCGGGATAGAGCTCGTCGAGAAGATTTCGAGGGAAGGGTACAACGGGCTGGTGTGAAGGCGTGTCTCTAGGCATTGAGAACATACCGTTTGAAGAGTTGCCGGAGGTAAGCTACAGGCACCGGCTGGAGATCACGGGCAAGGTAAGCAGGAGTCTAGTGGAGGAGATCAGCAGGGTTAAGAAAGAGCCTGAGTGGATGAGGAATCTCAGGCTCAGGGCCCTGGAGTTCTTCGAGAAGGCTCGTACACCCCAGTGGCTTCCCTTCCTAGAGGAAATTAATTTAGACGAGATAACATCCCTCTACGTCAAGCCTGATGTGGAGAAAGCAGAGAAGTGGGAGGATCTACCCGAGGAGATCAGGAGGATCTACGAGAAGCTTAAGCTACCTGAATCATACGCGAAGTACCTAGCGGGTCTGACAAGCGTCCTCGACAGCGAGAGCGTCTTCATAGGGGTTAAAGACTACTTGAGGAAGCTGGGCGTAGTGATGATCCCAATGGAGGAGGCCGTTGTAAAATACCCTGATCTAGTTAGAAGGTACTTCGCGAGAGTGTTTCCCTACACAGACCACAAGTTCGCGGCACTACACTACGCTCTGTGGAGCGGGGGAGTATTCGTATACGTACCCAGGAACGTCAAGGTAGCCTACCCTGTCGAAGCCTTCTTCTTCGTCGGGAGGGAGATGGAGGGCCAGTTCGAGCACTCCCTCATAGTTGCGGATGAGGGTAGCGAGATCGTCTTCATAGAGGGGTGTAGCGCCCCGAGGTTGAGGAGGGAGAGCTTCCACGACGGCATGGTCGAGATCTACGCCCATAAGGCTTCGAAGGTCTCGTTTATCACAGTCCAGAACTGGAGCAGGAACATAATAAACTTCAACAACAAGAGGGCTATCGCCGAGGAGAAGGCCACGGTTGACTGGGTGGAGGGGAGTATAGGGAGCAAGTTCACTGTCACATACCCATCGACGGTACTGAGGGGTGAGGGCTCAAGCACCACGAGCACGGTTATGAGTATCAGCAGAGGCGGGGTCGTCAAGGACACTGGCTCCAAGGTGATCCACGCTGCCCCAAGGACAACAAGCAGGGTGACGTCTAAGAGCATTGTAGCAGACGGGGGTGTAAGCATATACAGGGGTCTAGTCCAGGTGAACAAGGGGGCTAAAGGGTCGGCGAGCTACGTTGAGTGCGAGAGCCTTATACTAGACGAGAAGAGCCAGTCGCACACATACCCAATAGTCCACTTGCTCGATGATGATGCGAGCGTCGGCCACGAGGCCTCGACGGTGAAGCTTGATGAAGACCAGGTCTTCTACCTCACGTCGAGGGGGTTGAGGAGGAACGAAGCTGTCTCGCTGATCATACACGGCTTCATAAGAGACGTGTTGAAGAAGCTCCCGTTCGAGTTCGCCGTCATGATGACCAGGGTTCTAGACGCCGAGTTCGGGGAGTACGGTGGTGTCGGTTGAGCATTGAAGGGGACTTCATAGGGGACTCGCCGACGATAAGACACTACATTGAACCACGCGAGTACCTTAAAGACGTGGAGGAGAGCCGGAGGGAGGGCTTAGCCGGCGGGGGCGTCACCGTGGCCGGCGGCGTGGTCTCAGGTGGAGCTGGCTCGACCTGGCAACCACCAGGGTGCTTCTCAATCTACTGCCAAGTCCACAAGACGCTCAACCCGGAGACGCTCGTGGTCGATGCTGGCCCGGACACCTACACGCGTGTCGATATAGATGTCGGGGAGGGCCTCCTCCCGTTGAACCTGGTCCTCAACCTCCCAGACCCGAGCCTCCGCGTGGTAGAGTTCAACGTCAAGGGCGGCGGCCTGCTGAGCGCCTGGGTTAGGATAAGAGGTGGAAGCGGTAGAAGGCTTGTCCTGAAACTCAACCTCCCTGAGGGGAGGACAAGCTACATAGGGGTCTCGGAGGAGTGCGGTGGGTGTTCGGGCGAGAGGGCTGTCATACTGGAGTCGAGTAGGACTCTGAGGGTGGAGGAGTTCATAAGGGTTGAATCCTCAAGTTTCCGGGGGAAGAACATCGCGGTCGCGGAGAACGGGTCTAAACTAGACTGGGAGACGAGGGGGGTCGCAGCGGGCGACAGCCCTCTCCTCCACTTGCACGGCCTAGCAGTGAGCGCGGGGGGCTCAACCACAGCTCTCAGGGGTGTTATTTCCATCGACAAGAATTCTAGGAGGGGTTCCGTCGTCTACGGCTTGGACTCAATACAATTAGACGGCCGCTCCCTCATGCAACCCAAGCTCGAGGTGTACACGAGTGAGGTGAAGGAGGCTAGGCACTACGCTAGGAACGTGAGGTTTACAGCCGACCAGCTATTCTACTTGTCTTCGAGAGGCCTATCCACAAGGGAAGCCTACGTCCTCCTCCTCACCGGTCTGGCTAAAACAGGGGTTGAAGACCCCGGGGTCTCCTCCCTGCTGGAAGACGTTTTTAGGCAAGTATTGCTCAAGCTGGGTTTACCGGGTTGAG
>JAEMPJ010000022.1:0-1530 GCA_022759365.1 Thermogladius sp.
GGCAGGTTTTTCAAGGTTTCCACCGAGTATTCTGGGCGGCAGGAGCCGTAGTCGTAGTCATACCCGTTCCTGTTGACGAGGATGAAAGGCACGCCCGCGGCGTGGGAGGCCTGGCAGTCGACCTCTCTGTCCCCAACGTAGACCGCCTCCTCCGGTCTAACGCCGAGCTTGCTTAGAGCGTTGACCACGACGTCGGGCTGGGGCTTGCCCCTCACGCCATCGGTGACACCTGAGATAGCGTCGAAGAAGTCTATTAGCTTGAAGTAGCTCAAGTACTCTAGGATCCTCTCGACCCTGCTCGAGGAGGCTACAGCGAGTTTAAACCCCCTGGCCTTCAACCCGGCTAGGGCTGGCGGGACATCCTCGAAGACTCTCACCATCCTCCTCCAGTTCTCCTCCACAATCCTAGACCTCACCCTCATAAGCTCCATGTACTTGTCCCGGCTCAAACCCTTGAAGACCAGCTGGTGGAACTCGTCTAAGGGCCTACCAATACTCCTCCTCACAAGCTCTACGTCAACGGGGACGCCTACTATGCGGGAGGCCTCTGTGAAGCTCCACGTTATGAACTCCTCTGAATCCAGGATCGTGCCATCCATGTCTAGTAGGACGGCTCTAATCAAATCTTCCCCTCCTCAACCAGCTTAGCCAGCCTCACAATAGCTCTACCAGCCGGCTCGTCTATAACGAGGCTGGCCCTGGACTTCAACTCCTCGTCAGCGTCGCCTGTCGCAATGCCCAGGCCGACCGCCTGTATCAAGTCCACATCCATCTCGCTGTCGCCTACAGCCGCGGCCTCCTCGGGGTTGAAACCGAGTCTACCCAGCACGAGCCTGACAGCCCTGCCCTTGTCGACATCCCTCGGGGTCAGGTGGATAGCGTACTTGCTGTAGCCGACTCTAACCCACGGGTACCTGGGCTCCACGTATTCTTTAACCAGCTTGTAGACCTCCCCGCCCCTGCTGGCATCCCCCACCCGGAGAGCGTAGTCGTAGAGTCTGAACCTGTTCTGCCAGGTGTCCAAGACAAGCCCCTTAAACCTCGACAACACGTCCACGTAGACCTCCCTCGCCGACCTCTCCGGCAACTCTATTAAACCGAGCTCCTCGCTGTAAACCAGGGCGCCGGTCTCAGCTATAGCAGGCCCGTTCAAGCCAAGGTACCTGTGCAAGCCCACCACCACGGGTAGAGCGTTGCTGGAGACGATGCTTACCATAACACCCCTCGCCACAAGCCTCCTCAAAGCCTCAACAGCCTCGAGGCTCAGCCTATAGGTTCTCCTGGACTCGGTGAGAGTTCCATCCAGGTCGGTGAAGATGATCCTGACCCTCGCCACAGGAACACCCCCTTGTTTAAAAATTATAAAACTCATTATAAAACCGGTTTAGTAAACATACAAGTATATACGCCTGAAGATCGGATAAAAGCCCGGATTGAAGGCGACCTGGGGGCAATGCCTGTAGTCGAGAGATTTGCCGAGACCTCGTCCGCCCGGGGGAGGCGTATCTCCCGGGGGGTTCGCATAGAGTG
>JAEMPJ010000022.1:1630-14155 GCA_022759365.1 Thermogladius sp.
ATGGTTGAAAGACGAGCAGGTGCATACAACCAGGTAATCAGTGGCTTACAAGGGCTATTTGATGGTAAAAACCGCCCTAATTAACTAACTAGAAAAAGTATAATAGCTACTCGGATACAAGGCCGCTCCAATCGCAATATAAGCTTTGTCCCCGTAGTTGTCCTCAACCGTGAAATAGGCTTTGATGATCATGGGGAGAGCGCCGCCTGGTTTCAGCGGGTCGAGGAAGCCAACTGATGAAGGCTCCACTGTGAATGTTCTGCCGACCATATCCCTGTCAGAAACATTACCTGGCTTATCAACTTCGTGGATGATTGTTACAACCCCGTCCCAGGGCTCCGATTCATCCGCCCATAAGTAGGACACGTCCTTCAACTCCCTGGTTGAGCCGTATTCAACGGAGATAGCTGGGTTGCCAGCCATTGACACCGTGTAGGATATCCCTTGACCACCACCCATATTCTTAGGCTGGTAGTCCTCGACCACCTGCCCCGGGAACCGCCAGGTCAGCCAGTCAACCGTTGTATTGAACTTCCTGGGGTAATGATAATTTGTGGTAGGGAATGGACCCCTGTAACATTTGGTTTCGTAACCAACAGCACTGTGCTCCACGTGGATGAACCAGGCATGATACAATACTCCAGCCGTGGTCGTCACATTCCCGTAGAGTACGTCTAGCTTAACACTCATAACCCCGGTGACCACCCCGCAGAGGCTATCAGTCATATTCGCGGTAATGTAGCCGACGTAGCCTAGTGGCACTACATTCCTCCAGCTTATTACTGTCCCTGCCCCGAGGACGCTTTGAAGTACACTGCCACCTGATTCCGGGTTGATTAGGCCGCTCATTCTCAGGGATTCCAGCAGAATATACTGTTTGTCGAAGAGCCTGTCAACTATTATAATCCCCCTAGGGTTCGTCGAGAACACTAATGCCTCAGCCGTGGAGATCCTTGGATCTAATGGGGGGATCTGTTTTTTATCTGTTGGAATAGGGGCATTGGGGTCTAAGGGAGGTATGAGAGCCTCGCCTCTGTACCCGAAGTATTTCATGATAATCTCGAACACGTCCCAGGCCTTTCCAGCATCGTGCCCTGGGTTTAGAATCATTAGTGCAAGCCTACTAGTCTTCCCAAGCGATCTGGTCAGTGTATCCAAGACGTCAACGGCTTTAAGCTTGGAGAGATCGTCTACGTGGACGACGACGAGGCTACCCTCGGCGACAACAGGGAGGCTTGTTAGGCTATCTAGCTTGTACACCTGGTTAAACCCTAACTGGGAGAGGAGGCCGGCATCAATGTAGCTTGAGGCCTGGCCGACAATGTATATTGAGACGCTACCAGCTGTCCTGGAGTCAACTATATTCTGGTAGGATGGAGTTACTGTCTCCCCTCTCGCCCACCCAGGCTTGACGAAGGCGAGCCCCAACGCAACTACTACAAACACTACCAGAACCAGGACTAGCCCAGTTTTTCCAAAGATACTCATTCGACTCCACCAACTATCATTTTTTAAAAGGTTCTAAAACCTTTTTGCTATGAGGTAGTAAGGTGTCCGCGTGGAGATCGGCGCCCAAGCACTAGTAGGCCCTTCATATTAAATTTCACGGGGCTGTGCTTGGTGTTCGCGGAGTAGTTTAAAGGAGTATACGCCGCCGCCGGGATTTGAACCCGGGTCACGGGCTCGACAGGCCCGCATACTAGACCGGGCTATACTACGGCGGCCCCGTAGATTTGGATACTGCAGAGAGGGCTTTTAAAGGATTATTCAAGGGATGTAAGCCGGTTTCTCATCTAGCTTCAGGACACCCGACTCTATTTTAGCCTTCAGCCTGTACAACACCATCTTGTCGTCCGGGCTCGCCCTAGGGGGGTGGGGTACTCTGAGCTCTCCCCCGCAGTAGGGGCATTTATCGCTTGCTAGAGTGTACCTCCCGCACCTAACGCATTTCCTCATAAGCCACTTCAAGACCTAGCACTCTCAACCCTAGCCTCTACGCCCAGCTCCCCGGCGATCTTCAAACTCTTCTCCAACGCCTTATCCAACACCGACTCAGCTGTCTTATAGTCTTTTGCCTCGACTTCTACGATGTATCTAGGGGATCCGGCCGTGTAAATCCTGCTTTTTAAACCGAGGCTGGAGATCTCCTTCTCAAGCTCCTCGAGAACCTTCTTTATCCTCGAGACCCCGTCTCTCTCAAGGCTCCTCAGCAATATAGTTCTCCTAATGGAAACCTTCTTGGGCTTAATATGTTTTGAAGCCTCCTCCAAGAGGGGTTTAACCCATTTCTCCGGCACTCCGGCCTTAACCAGGACGTCCCCACCCTTGCTCACAGCCTCCTCTAGCGCTGTCAAGGGCTCACCGTACTGGTCTTCAAGCTTCCACACCACATCCCTGTAGGCCTCCTGGATATCCCAACCCATCTGCTTAGCGACGTTCTCAATTATCTTCGCGCCTCGCAGAAACCTCTTCCACCACATCATCTTCCTACGCTTATCGCCCTCGGAAACCCTCTTCAATGAGACGTCTACTTCACCCTTCCTCCTGTCAACTCTAATGACTTTAACGACGATTTTCTCACCCTCGTAGATGACCTCGTGGAGATCCTTGATCCACTTGCTCGAGGCCTCGCTCCACGGCAGGTACGCCTTTAAATCACCGTACTCGTCCAGCGTCACGTAAGCCCCGTAGTCGAAGATCTCCTTCACTGTGGCGACAACGAACTCCCCGATGTCAGGCAGCTCTTTCCTAGGTAGCACCACTACAAGGCCACCTCACTGAACTGGTATACCGCTAGCAGGTAATAATTGTTGTAAACCGAGGCGGTGCCCACCACTGTGTCTAGCGGTATGAGAGTCGTGTTGACAAGCCTGAAGAACCTTAGAGGGCCTGGGTTTAAAGCCTGGGGTGAGTAGATGTCGTTGGAGACAGGGTATTTGAGGGAGCTCGCCGCGTACGTGGTTAACTCGGCTACAAGCGAGGAGGCAGCCCTGCCAGTCCAGGCAAGAGGGGCGTTGGTGAAGTAGGTTGCCTTACTGTAGTCTATGTAGTCCGTGAGGGACTGGTTGGAGAGAGCTACGTACATTGGGATCCTGGCTATGTCGCCGAGAGGCTGGTAGGTGACGGTTCCTGTCTGGTAGTTCACGAGTACAGCCCTACCCAGATGTGTCTGGTTGGACCCGTAGAGCGTGTGCTCCACGCTGATGGCCTCGCCGACTATTACATACGCTCTAGTAATGTTATACTCCAGCATCAGCCTCCTAATTATCCCCGCGGCAGTCGCCTCATCGCTGATCATAATCCAGGAGGTAAGCCTCCACCCCTCGGCTGGGCCGGCGGGCCCCGCCAGCGTTACAAAGCCTCTCCCCGTGTACCCGAGGACGTAGTGTGAGTAACCCCAGTATACTACTACAAGAGACACCCCCTGTGTAGCATTGGAGTTGGAGATGGAGGCGAGTAATTGAGGGAGGCCCGAGTACCCGGCTGCCGTTGAGTTCAGGTAGGTTAGAGGTATATCGAGGGATATGATGCTCGGGAGGCTCAGGCTTACAGCCCTAGATGAAACCGCGTTACCTCCTATAAGAGCTGAAAGTATTAGAAGCGAGAGCAAGAGTGAGGAAACCCTGCTTAGACCGCCCTTGAAAAGCCTCACCCCCTCGAGTAGTCTGACCACTACAAAAGCGGCTAGGATTGATGAGAACACTATTGCATACAGCTCGGCGACAACGCTAACGTATCCTAGTATAATCGCTATAATCGATGCCGCCAGGAGGATCGCCCTTGTAAAAGACTCGGGTGCGGGCAAACCCCTAGCCGACCTCAACAAGGCGAGGAAAGCTAGCACTAGGAGTAGGCCTGGGACGCCGAGGTCGAACATCGGGTTATACTGCTTGTAGTAGACGTCTCCTACACCAGGCGTCTCGAAGACAAGGCCTAGGAGAGCGAACACGGCGACCGAGGAGATCAGGGCCGATACGACGGCGATCAGTTTAAGCGATGCCCTACCCAGACCCAGCCTCTCGGAGACAAGCCAGCCTGCGATAGAGCCCGCTAGGAAGCCTACAGCAAGTAAATGCCAGAAGGTGATATACCTGTAGCCTAATACTATAGCTGAAGCCAGCGTCAAAATGATCACGAGCGAGGGCGAGAACTCCACCCAACCCGGTTTACCAGCTATAACCAGCACGCTTAAAGCAATACTGTATGCTACGAGCACAACCCATGTACTCCCGTTTAGAATCCACGATAAACCTAGTATGAGGCCTGCTAGAACGCTTAACGCCAGGTTTCTCCTCTCGTAAGCCATAGAGGCTAGCAGAACACCTAATAGTACGAGGGGAATATAGAGCCAGGGACCGAGCATACCCTGTTTAAACCAGTATATAAAGCCAGGGGTGGTCGCTATGAGGAGGACTGCTAAACCCGTTGCATAGAAATCCCTAGACCAATAGTAAGATAAGACCCCGGCGAATACGAGTAGGAGGATACCGCTTACTATAGATGCGATGTCAAGTTGCTTAAAGCCCAACTGCCTTAGCAGGAGGTCGCCTAGGACATCGTACCGCCTCAAGTCAAGGGGGGAGATAACGGAGAGGGCTTTGTCAAAAGGGTACCCAGCGTATTCGGCTACATACACGTGAAACCAAGATACATCGCTCGGCATACTGTACTTCAATGTATAGAGGCCTAGTAGAAGATAGGAGGCTATGCCTAAAGCGAACAGAAACCCCCCTACCAACAGCTTCCTACTCTCCAACTGAGACACCTCAAGGCTGAGTTTATTAGTGGAAACCGGGAATTTAAAAACCTAATAGTTAATTGGGGGTTTAAATGCCCAGGAAAACACTGAGGTATAAGGGTTTCCTCACGTACGAGCTCGACTACGACTACCTGGCTGAGAAGACGCTGGCCATCATAACAGTGGCCTCAGTAATCGTGATAGCTGTGGTAATATCGAACTGGCCCTACTTGATTGTAGCCTACGGTGCCCAAGCCCTCCAGTCTGGGTTGAGCCCTATAGCCTACTCGCTCCTATACACCATCCTAGCAGTCTTCCTGGTGGCTGTGGGAGCCATAGCACCGCATTTCACGGAGTCTATTAGGCCGAAGGGCTTCAAGAAGATAACCGAGAGGAAGAGGCTTGAAATAAACTTCTACGTTATGGTGAGCCTACTAGCCCTGGTCTCGGTGACGGTTCTAGCGCTCAGCTTCCAGTACCTGCCTTCTTAAGACTCGCCACATAAGTGTAAATAGGCCTTGTCACAAGTGTGACGCATGCCCTCAAATAGTATAAGACGGCGTCTTCAACGCTGACTAGGGCTACATCGCCCTTCTCCAACCCCTCGCAAGCCCTTGTCGCGTACACGGTAACCCTATTGTTCTGGACAACCAGCGAGCCCGAGTAAAGGAGGGCTAGAAACTCCTCCAGCCTACCCACTAGTTCAAGGATGCTTTTATCGAAGCTGTCCCCAGGTATCTCGGCACCCATAGAGGCCTTCATCACCCTGAACTCGGCTAGAAACCTGGCATCCTCTAGAACTCTCTTCAAAAGCAGGAGGAGAAGACCCCTCTCCTCCCTGCTGGCGTTCAACCCTGCTTGAAGGCTACCCTCCAATCCCCGGACTATATCCTCCAACCGGAAGCCTTGTATGGATTGGATTTTACTGGACCAGATCTCCTCGCGTATCATCCTTACAATAGGGCTGCTCATACCAGTGGTTCAACCCCTTTATCCATGATGAAATTAGCCAGTTTCCTTAATATTAAGTAGAGGGCGTATGGTGCTTCAAGCTCAAGCCTCATTCCCTTCTTCAAATCAAGCTTGGCGTCTAGGACTCTCAAACCCGTGAATGTAATCGAAGGAGCCACGACTATTTTGCCAGACCATGCGTGGAATTCTCTCAACTCGAAGCCTTCTCTCATAGAATCGCGTACTTCGGCAACCTTCAAACCAGCCTTCCCGTTAATGCTGTTTTCAAACCTCGATAACCTGGTGGTATCTATTGTCACGACTTTGTCAACGCTGACACACACCTGACTAAGCAACTGGCTCAAGTATTCTGCTGGAATCCTATACCACCTCTCCCTATCCGCAACCCTCTTGTAAGAGGGGTGCGGGAGCCCCGGGGGCTCCAGCTCTTCCACAACACCCATTTCCAATGCTCGTTTTAGAACCCTAGCCCTTATACCCCTCTCATTGCTAGTTAAGTAAACGAAGCGGGCTCTACCAAGCGTCTGCGCTGGGAATACTCTCTCAACATCCATCCCCTCGCATGACACGTAGTCTGCTATAAAACCCCTCGCCTCCCTCGTTAAATCCAAAGCAAGCTCATCGGAGACCCTTATGTGGAACCCCCTGTTCCCTGAAAAGTATACCTTAACCTCCCGGAAGCCGAGATCCTCTTCCAGAATCTCCTTTAACCTGAAGGCTTCTTCAACCCCTTTTCTAAAGCATTCTGGTTCGATAACGCTTAACGACACAGGCTTCTGTCCTGAAGGACACTTCTCAACACCCCCCTCCACAGCCAGGTCGTCTTCAACGCAAAACCCTATCTCCCGCCCGCAACCCGGCAGGTGGTCTACATCTATATCGAAGATGAGTTCTGAACCCCGCCAACCCTTCGAACTCATATTTTCCGCAGAGGGGTCTTCGTATAGTGCCGACGAGTAGTATAAGTGTAGCGGCGTCTTCTCGCCGAGGATATAAGAGTATAATTGAGCCATAGACGTGAAGTGCAGGTGCCTTATATAGGCCTCGCTCTCTAAGTCGACGACGGCTATCTCCCTCGAGTGCAAGCTCACTGGCTCTACGAGGGGTCTTCTACTGTAGTATAGTCTCAGCACTCTCCGCAAGAACTGTTTATTCAAGTCTCGGCGAGACATAGAATGTTAGCCTTCCACCCTGGGAGATGTCGAAGACAAGCTTCAACGGTATGTTAGAGCCGTAGCTAAGGGTTAAACCCTCGGCCACAGGGGACACACGGGCTATCTCGGCAAGGTACTCGATGCTATACCTTTCCTTGGAATTACTGTTAACAGTGTACTCCAGCAACGATCCGTCTTCGAGCGATAACTCCACCCTGGCCTCAGCTATATCGCTCGCTGAGGAGAGCACGAGCTTGCTTGAACCTGCCTCCGACTCCAGTGAAACAACATCGCCGACAACCTCGAGCTCCTTCATGACATCCTCGAAGACTGCTGGCTGTATCTTCGCGGTCACCTGGAACTCAAGCGATAGCTCGGGAACCTCCTCTACACCCGACACCTCGATGTTGGGTAGTATGAAAGTCCTAGTGCCGTGCCCGTGGAATGAGACCCCTAGCCTCCCGCCCTCGATGGTCTCCAAGAGGAGCTCATCCCCCTTTGACGCAAGCCTCATGATCTTGGCGAAGTCTTCAAAGTTAACCCCGAATCTCTCCTCGGCCCCAACCTCGTACTCTAGGAATGCTTCTTTGGGTATAAACAGGTCTACTAAAGCAGTGTTGGTCGAGTCTAAAGCCCTCAGCTTCAACCCGGTGGAATCGGCTTTGAAAACACCCTCCTCTATTATCTTAGATATAGACGCAACGACATACCTCCATATACTGGCGTTAGAGAACTTCATCCTCAACTCTCAAACCACCCGTTCTCAGTATAGGAAATTAGCTTGTTTTAGAATAAAATTCTTGGGGTCTCCTGGGAAACCGGGTTGCTACTCATACTCCCTCCAGACGTGGCCGCACCTCCTACACTTGTAGAACCTTGTAGGAGGCTCATCCGCAGCCCTTGTCTGCACGACCCAGTAGTAGGCTTCATGATACCCGCATTTCGGGCAGGTTACCTCCCTTGTTATAGGAAGGTTGGCTTCTTCCCCCTCTTTCAACACGAGCGTCTTCTCTTTCTCGGTGTGCTCTATTTTAACCCTAATACCGTACCCCCTCAGATCCTCCTCCGTAGCCTTCACCTTGTACCCGCATCTCGTGCAGACAAGGTAGTAGACGCCTCTCTCGCTGACAGGTTTCATTAAACCACCGCATCTCGGACAGAACCTCGGCATGGAGCCTCACCGTGAAACCGCTGTATCTAAGGCATCTACCCCGCCGAGACCTATATACTTGAGAAGACTCGAGACAAGCCTTATAAAACTACAGTATTCCTCTTTAAGCAACTGGAAACTAGAGCCCTCGACAACTCTTAAGCCGAGCCAGGCATAGTCGTATTTAGATCCATCGCAGTTAACTAGGAAGGAGAGCTCGTTATACGTGGACAAGCTTTTAACAGCTTCACCCAGGCTGAACGCGTCATCGTATCCGTGAGCCAGCTTTAGTTCTTCTAAAAATTTCCCCTGTAAACCGCTAGGACAATCACGTTGTCCTGGACTGAGAGAGCGAGAATCCTGGACTCTCTCTTCATACCTTCTCCTCTATAAGACTCCTAAAAGCCTTGACCTCCTCTACGAGCCTATCGATTACGTCAACGAGTATCTTCAACGGATCCTCCCCCTGCTTGGCGACCAGTGTTATCTCCATTCTATCCTGGAGGGGGTGCGGTATCCTATAAGAGCTGTACTCAACCCTCGGGTCAAGCAACGCTTCTTTAGCTATTAGATTACCAAGCGTGTGGTCTTCGCCTAAAACCTCGATAATCAGCTCGCTGCCCTCTTTCTTCAAAACTTTTACTTCCACAACTATCACCAGGACTAGCCACTACTATGCTTAACTCTCTTTAAAAAATCATCCACACCCTTAAGCCACTCAATGTTCAGGGTGATGAAGCCGTTCTCATCCCTCTTCAAATGAGCCGCCTCGATGCCTCTCCCGATCACCTCTTCCACCGGGAAGCTTGTTAACACGCTTAGGGTGAGGATGTAATATTTAGTCGACAGACCCCTTACCTCGCCTGGGATGGTTCTTGCGACCTCGGCTATCCTACTCGATATTGAATACACGGTCTCCTTGCTCGCGTTGGTCTTAATTTTGTCTCCCTCCCCGCTTAAACTAGCTGTAAACCCCAGCCTCCTCAAAACCTCCACTAGTACACGCGGCGGGAAAGTCGAGCCTATGTCTTTAAACATAGTGTTAATATCGTAGACAAAAACGCCTTTCTCAACCTTAGGCGACCCCGCGAGCATGTTTTTAATTTTACTCCACGCTTTTTTAATCTCGGATTCATACCCGTAGAATTCAACGGTTACGAAGCCATCTTGTATTGTAACGTTGTACTCCCCTGCAATAGAGATGCTCTCGCTGATTTTCTCCGCGAGTTTCTCACATGGCTCGTCTACGCATTTCACTCTGAATCTTCTCTTGGCTAGAGGCATTATTGCACCTTTGTTAAAATGTATGTTGAGGCAACCTTCCTCTTGTTCACTTGCCCGCATGAGCTACATACAAGCCTCCCGTTCTCGTAGAGGAGTTCTCCCCCGCAGTAGTTGCACCTAGCGTAAATTACCCCTAGATGGGGCTCCTTGATCGAGAGCTGGTACACACCCTTCCCGCCCACCACTTTAGCCCTCACTACATCGCTTAACCTGACGACATCGTACATCGACTCAACGTATGTTTGACTAGCCTGGGATATGTGTATCACACCTATCGCGTCAACCGGCTTAACAGCCCTCCTGTTCTCAACCCAGTATATCCTTACGAAGGCTAGGTCTTCGTTCATGTACTCCACTACACCCTCGACAATATCCCCGTTTTTGAGAGTGAGGTACTTGTTCACAGCGGGTTTCACAGACGCGGTTTTCTTATATCTATCGATGAGAGCTGATCCCAGCACACAGCTCCTCAAGTACCCCTTCTCGTCCTCGTAGACGCCGCTACCTGGCAGAAACTCTTCGATCACCCCTAGGATATCTCCCGGTGCAACCTTCTCGCTACTCACTTCAACCCCCTCTTTAAAACCGTGTAAAACGCCTTAAACCTATGCACTCTCTTACGGTGGGTTTCAAACATCATTGGTATAGATAATTCTATGAGACCTATTTTAACGACTGCGAACCCGTGTCTAGCCGCCCTATCCACTACAAGTCTTACAGCTTCCTCCGTGTACTTGTGGATGGAGTAGACGCGGGATGCAACTTCCAACGCCGAATCTAGAAACCCCATGTCCAAACCCCTATTCTCCGGGTAGACCCCGAAAGGAGGGTTCATTATAACTGTGTCAACCCCTGTAACAGGGTTGGACAACGCGTCCGCCTCCAGGTAAACAACTCTACGGCAAATACTATCGCTTAAGCTACAATGTACCTTCCTCGCGTACTCCAAGACCTCTTCATCTATGTCGAGGCAGAAGCCTACCCTAGCACCGAGGAGGAGGGAGCCTATTGTAAACCTGCCTACACCACACCCTAGCTCCAAAACCGTTGAGCCCTCTATATCCCCTCTCATGAAGGCCTCCCACAGTATTGCCGCCGCTACATCAGGGGGCGTCTCATATTGCTCAAGCCTTCTCACGGGTTTAGGGTAGCGGGGGATTCTCGATAGAGCTATCTCGAGGCTCTTCTTATCCAGGTCACCATGGGTAAACGTATTTTTCTACACCTCTAGCGAGCATGATTACTTCACCGGGTGTTAAAACCGGCTTGTAGAAGTCGATGAAGTCGTCTATGGGGAGGCGTGGGCAACTGGTCACGACAATGAAGTCTGGTTTAAAGGCGTCGTCTATTGAGATCAGCCTGTCGACGGTGAGATATGACGCTGAGACCACGTAGTACTCCACGCCCAGCTCGCCGAGAGCCCTCCTAGTCAACTCGATTATGGAAGCCCTGTACTGCCCCGGCCTACCCCCCGCGACCACCACGGCCCTCCGTAGAGGCTGGTTTCTAAGCTGGGCTAGCGTGAACATCCTCTTCCTGACAACCCTACTAGCCTCTTCAACCGGGTTCCACACGACATCCCTATATGGATCGTAGGCCACGATCTTATCCGTGTAAAAAGCCGCGCCCAACGGGTGGAAGACGCCGCCTGCGACGATTAGAAATCCGTCCACCCTGTCGATCATCTTCAGCATAGGGGAGTAATCGCATCCCAGTATAAACTCCCCGGGGACGGGTTCCAAGACCCGGAAGCCCGCCTCCAGTAGATAGACCCTGATCCTCCCGGCGATTAGAGCCTCTGTGACAGGGTTGACAACTGCGATCGTCCTCCAGTTTTTCGCTTGAAGAGTCCGGGCGACTTCAAGGAGTGTTTTCTGCGGGACTTCTATATTGTAATATACCGGGAGGTATAGGATCCTCCATGGGATCTTAACCTCGCTGAGTTTGTATTCTAGGTGCCCTAAATGGATTATGAGATCAGGCCTTATGTGGAAAGCCTCGTCGACAGGGATATCACACGCCCCGTAGGAGGGTGATAGGGAGAAGTATAGTTCCAGCTCGCGGATACCCCGCAGGAAATCCCCTAGACACTTGTAGAGCTTCTTCAAGCCTTCGGGGGCCTGGATCAGTATGGTTGGCCTGGGTTTAGGTAGGGATAGTACTTCTCCTATGAGCTTCTCCTCTTCTATGATGTAGGAGTCGCAAATCAAGGTCTAGACCTTGCGGGGAAAGAAGGGTAAAGAAGCTCATTAGGCTACTGACCTGGCCGACCCCCTACTGGCTCGACCACTATCCTGGAGGGTAGCGGTAGCTTCGAAGCAGCAACCTTCATCGACTTCTTAGCTTCCTCCAAGTGCTCCTTCTTGACGAACAACTCTATGATCACGTCGCCCGGGGCCACCCTAGCAGCCAGCCCGACTGGTTTGCCGAAAGACAGCCTCATACCATCCTGCAACCTGTCAGCGCCGGCGAACGCCATCATCTTGTTCTCTCTTATAACGTGGTGCGGGTACTTCTTCACCCTGAGGTAGTAGTTTACGTCGCCTGCCACGACGCTCATCCTCTTGTTAATCATCACACGCGCAGACTCCAGGGCGTTGTGCCTTATCTGCCCGCCCTCCTCAGCTACAATCTTGACAACATACTGGTAGTCTCCTTTAGGGTTCCCCATCTCGAACTTCGTGATTTTGGGTTGTGGGACGCCTGGGATATACTCCTTCCTCGTGTAGGGTGGTCCGCTGAAATGAGTGTAGCACCTCGCCGGCCTAAGAGGCATTGAACTCACCTTACTGAATACGAGTATTTACCTGTCTAATAAAGATTGAGCACCCCTATATACCTTGAGAACACACGTCTACACTACTGGAGCATAGATGTAGTATCAGGTTGCCACAGCCACTAAGCAGGGGTGCCGAGAATTTAAGTTAAAACCCCTCTGTAAAGATATTATGAGAATAGTGCGGGGGTGCCCGAGCCAGGCCAAAGGGGGCGGACTCAAGTAGCCCAGGGGAGATCCGCTGGTGTAGGCCTGCGTGGGTTCAAATCCCACCCCCCGCATTAGATGAAGGGTTACCTGATGAAGAAACCTCTACCACACGTGTTCACGAGGTGTTGCCTCGGGGAACTACTCTCTTATATTACACTAGTCTCGAGCATCGTCTTCATAATCCAGCTGTTCTTCACCCCTGTAATCGTTTTGATCAACGGTCTAAGCGAGATATCTAGCG
>JAEMPJ010000022.1:14255-24242 GCA_022759365.1 Thermogladius sp.
CTGTTCTTCACCCCTGTAATCGTTTTGATCAACGGTCTAAGCGAGATATCTAGCGCGCCCACGGCTCAACCGGCATCACCAGGATTAGTCTTGTTTAACGGGGTTAGCGTACCGGCCGTGGTGTATTGCCCAGAAAAATTGGCTAACGCAAGCGGGGTCGCCGAGGTTCTCGCGTCAAGCAAGCTGGCTAGTGTACTCGGTGGAGCCAATAATACTACCGGCAGTATCGTTGTGCTAGTGGGCTCAACGCGCCTTGAAGCCAGGATAACCGGTGTATACGCGGGGGACTCCCCGTCGCTTAAACCCGCCTCCGGGTGTCAAGGGGGATTGAACCCTCTCCGGCTCGGCGCCTCAGGCCTAGCTAGCGAGCTCCAGGTTCTCGAGGGGTTCCTAGGGTTCTTTAGCTTGTTCATACTCTTCACCGGCTCACTCCTCCTCGCCTTTAAGAGAGAAGAAGATCTCAGGAACACGGCCGCGCTCCTAAGAGAGATGGGGGCTAGCGGTTGGCAGGTGTTCTCGAGCCTTCTAGTCTCCATCTTGCTCACAACAGTCTTCGGGATTCTACTAGGTTTCAGCATCTCCCTCACACTGTCGCGTCTACTCATAGTTGCAGCCAGGTATGTGGTCAACCCCTCGGTCACAGTCGGCCCCTATATCACGGCAAGCGAGTTTGCCTACACGGCGCTTATTATCACTAGTATTATAGCGGTATCGCAACTGCCATCCATAGTCAAGGTCGGGTGGAGGGGGAGAGTTGAATAGCCTGCTCAAGCTCTTCGTAGACAAAAAATTTTTGATGTCAACTCTGGTACTAGGCATCGTAGTATACTTCAGCCTAATCGCGGTCAGCATTGCGGGAGGCTTAGCGCTGGTACCGTTCGAAATAGCTAGAGGCAACGGCGAAATACTCATCTACAACAAGAACAGCCTTGTCATAACCGGGTTAATCCCGGCTAGTGTAGTGGATGGGGTGGATAAGTCTGCAGGCGGGAACTGCACGCCGGCTGTCCTAGCTCCGTCGCTGGTGAACGATACAACACCCTTAATTGTGAGGGGTCTCCCCGAGGAGGGGATCCAGCAACTCGCTGGCATCGAGCCGGGTGGGGGAGGTCTCACCATAGATAACTACAGTGCTCTCGTGGGCTGGAGGGCTTCCGCCAGGCTTGGAGTACGCGTTGGAGAACCACTGCTACTTAGAGGGATATTAAGCGGTAACGCTGTAGCTGTTGTAGTGAAAGGTGTCTACAAATCCGATACTCTTCTCGACGACGAGATTATAGTGAGCTTGAGCACAGCCAGATTGCTTAGAGGGGCGGGCGGGGATGAGTACAGTGTAGTTGTCTGCAAAACTCTGAACGATGAGAGCCTGAGGCTCCTCGAGTCCCTGACGGCTAACACGAGTATGGGGTATAGTTATAAGATCAGCGTGCCGAGCTGGCTTATATCGCTAATCGAGGCGCCCGGCCACGGTGGTTTTAGAGGTGTACTAGAGGTCAGGGGGTTCGGAGACCTCGTCAGCGTGAGCAGAGCTATGAGTATTCTAGGGATATCCGGCTCCCTTCTCATATCGACGGCAGTCCTAGCCGTGAGCGCGTCCTACTATTACAAGAGTAAGAGGGGGGTGCTGTACACTCTACTAGAGTTGTCGCTTAACAGGAGAAAGGTCAGGAGGCTGGCACTGCTTGCTCTCACAGCTCTCTTCACGCTGGGCTATTTAACCGGCTTATTGCTCGCGGAGACCACAGCTAGGTATATCAGCTTTCAAGTTTTATTCCACAGCGTAAACATCTCGTTAAGCTTCGAGAACACGTTAATATATACAATCGGCTTGATAGTATTGTACTCTCTGGTGGCTGTAAGGGAGGTTAAGCTTATTGGAGAACAAGAATAGTGCACGACTGGTTCTTCTAACTACCGCCCTAATATTTTCCATTGTAATAAGGCTCTTGCCGTATCTCGCTAACAGTACCTTCTTCTCCACAGATATATGGGGCGTTGTAAGAAACACCCATGTCTTGGTAGAACACAGCCCCATCAGCTTGAACTCAAGCCTCTTCGACGGCTACAACAACTACTGGCCTACAACGGCGATCGAGCTCTCGGTGTTGAGTACACTGCTCGGGGCCGGTGTTTTATACGTAGTAGAGATAGCTGTTTCAGCTATAACCCTGTCTCTCACCACGGTATTGTTCTCGCTGAAGAAGGGTTGGAGCGGGGTGTTGGCTGCAATCGTGGCTGGTTCCGCGTTCAACATAGTTTTAATGACTGGGGCCTACACAAAAGAGGGCTACGCCTACACTATGCTGATGATCATCCTGTACACTCTCCTTAAACCCGGTAGGGTCCACCCTTTAATAATGGTAATACCGGCCATCGCCCTACCCTTCACACACCATTTAACCACGCTAGTCGCAACAGTGATCTTGTACTCGACCATCCTAGCATGGGTGATAAGCTTCTTCCACCAATTAGAATTCTTCAGAATAGACCCGGCTAGAGCAATATACATCGCGGTTCCCCTACTGTTATCCCAGCTAGCCCAGTATCTCCTGCTAGGCAAATACTCTACACTCGCTGTTGCAACACAATGGCTCGCGTTATCTCTCACCTCCTACGTCACCGTCTTCAGCGTAATCGGCATAGCCATAAGCCTGGTTACAGTGAGGTTGAAAGCCCCCGTACTCAGGTTTTTCACCCTGGTTTTCCTAGCTTCCGCAGCGGCAATCTCCACAGTAGGCTCACTCTACATATACATGTTGGACTACGAGACTCTTACAGCAACTCTCCTGATAGTTATATCAACACTCCTCGTCATTGCTGGAAACGTATATTCCAGGGAGGAGACTTCAGTCACCTCGATAATATGGATGACCGCTATTTCAGGCCTCGCAATCTTCTTCATCGGTGAGGAGGTACCGGGCTACGAGTCCATAGTGTACAGGGTTGTAGGCTTCATCATCCTCATAGCCTCTGTGGGTTTTGCCGGGCGATCGAAGTGGTTCCAACGTGTGTCAGCGGCTGTATTCCTGGTAGCTTCGGTCACAGTTTATGCTTTGACGATGACTGGGCTCACCCCTACGCTCGGATGGTATTGGAACTACAGGGAGAGCGAGGTCTACACGGGTAGATTTCTTTCCGAGAAGGGTATAGGCTTAACTGTCTGTAGCGATGTAAAGCAGTCGATGATGTTGAGCGGGCTCTATAAGTATGATGCGACCAACTTACCATCCTGTTCGAGAAGCCCCATGCTAATTTACGGTTACATGCGGGATAAAGGTGCGTTGGTATCTGTTGGAAGGACGGTTAAAATATGGTTCCAGGAGGTTGGTGGAATCGTTTTTAGCAACGGCGACGGTTTTCTAATAATATAGCTGTTAAGGGCTCCAGCCTTGGGTAGAGATTTAATTAAACTCGTTGATGTCGGCAAGTCTTTCCAGGGGAGAAGGGTTTTAAACAGGGTTAATTTAGAAGTTGGGGCCTCGGAGATTACCGTTATCAGGGGGAGGAGTGGGGCCGGGAAGACGACTCTGCTTAAGCTTATAGCTCTCCTCATCAAGCCTGATGAGGGCAGGGTTTTCATAGAGGGGTTGGATGCCTGGAGTCTCAGAGAGGGGGAGAGAACTAGGCTCGCGTCTAATGCCATGTCCTACATACCCCAGTCAATAGACTTGATCCCGAGTCTATCAGTAAGAGAGAACATTGAGCTACCAGCCTTGATCCGGGGAGTCCCCAAGAGTGTTAGAGAGAGGGCTCTCCAAGATGTAATCGGGCTACTGGGTTTGTCGAATATCCTGGAGCGGAGGGTGGGTACTCTGAGTGGGGGTGAGAAGCAAATGGTGGCGCTGGCGCGCAGCCTGGTCAGCAAGCCTAAGCTCGTAGTAGCAGATGAGCCGTTCGCATATGTCGATGATGCTGGCGTGGAGACGTTGTTTGGAGTTGTTAGAGACCTGAGGGATAGATTGGGGACATCATTCATTATTACCACAACAGAGCTCTACTTGAAGAGTTTCAGCGGAGACAAAGAATATTTTTTAGTCAACGGGTCTTTAACCAGGGTTTGAGGGGTGCTAAGCCATAAGCAGATACGTCTCTTCCTCTAGAGCACTACTGCTCCTGGCACTACTCGCGCTGCCAGTCATTACACATGTTACAGGAGGCGATGCTAGCACTTACCTCACCCAAGTGGAGAGCATCGAGGCAAGGTTGAAGCCTCTGAGCCAGGCAGGGATGAATACGAGTGTGGTGGAGGAGTATGTTAATAATGCTTTAAGGTTGTTGAATAAAGGCAATTTAACCAGTGAGGAAGCTAGCTGGGTGGAAGGAAACCTCACCCTCGCCCGGCAGGAGTTGTCGTCTCTTGAAGCATCCTACTCGGGCTTCATCACATGGCGCTATGTCACTATCGCGATCACTGTAGTAGCATACGCGGTGATCCCCTTAGCAGTCTATTTCCTCCTCCCTAGGGCATGGGCTTATCTATGGTTTAAGACGAGGAGGAAGTGGATTGTGTCGAGAAAACCTAGAAGAAGGTGAGAGGTTGGGTTCTACGATGCAGTGCTATACTGGGATCCCTGAGTATGGTTTAATAAGGGTTGCGCGAGAGTCTATTATTTCAATAAATCTTGACCGAAGATGGCCTAGGGGTTCAACTCGAATTTGCTGGTGAGAAGTTTTGATCTTGGATGACGAAGTCTTCGCGGTTATACTGGCCGTGTCGATAGTGGTTTCCGCTCTAGGGATAGCAACCTCTATCCCAAGGCAGGCGGAGAGTTTCACCGCCATTGGATTGCTGAACGAAGAGGGCAAGATCGGCAATTACCCTACGAATATAAGGGCGGGTGAAGCCGTTGGTTTCAACGCGTTCGTCTACAACCACCTAGGCTACACAGCTTTACTCAGGGTCGACGTCAAGATTGGGGATGGGGAGGTGCCTACTAATACAACCCCGCTTGACTCGCCCCCACTAGTAAGCCTCTACGTGATGCTGGGTGAGGATGAGAACGCTACATTACCCTTCAACGTTACTTTCACCTACCCTAAGGTTAATCAGACTCTCGTGTTAGAGCTCTACTTGTACTCGCCTGAGAATGAGACATGGCTCTACACAGGGGAATACAACTTTCTGAGAGTTAACGTGACGGGTGTAGGGTTTTGAAGAGTGGTGAAACACTCGAGGAATTCGCAGGGGGGAGGGGTTTAAAGAAGATTCTGGAGGCCTACAGGGACTGGGTTGAGGGGAACCTCGTCATAGAGGATCCTGATCCCCCGCGGACATTCCCGGAGGTAGCCTTCAGGCTCGACTACTCCCTCTGGTTTTGGACGGTTATCTCGATGACAGCTGTAACCCTCATCCTCGTATTGTCCTCGGACTCCTGCCAGTGCTTAACCCCGCTCAGATACTTCTTCGGCTCAATCTTCGTCTTGTTCCTCCCGGGGTATACGCTCGTCAGAGCTCTCTATCCTAGGCGGGAGCTGAGCCCTATTGAAGAGCTGGCGTTGTCTATTGGTTTAAGTCTAGCAGTCGTACCTCTAGTAGGCCTAGTCCTCAACTACACGCCTTTCGGCATAAGGTTGACACCGGTGCTCGCATCCCTAAGTATTCTAGTAGCCTTGCAGTCGCTGATCGGGTTGTATAGAGAGTATGTGGTTGTGAGAGAAAACCTGTCTAGCTAGAGAGGGGCTACTTGAAGAAACCGAGTTTTCTAGCCAGCTCGGTGAACGAGTCTACAACATACTTCATGTCCTCGGCCTTATGTGCCGCGGAGGGCTCCAGCCTGATTCTCGCCTTACCCTTGGGTACAGTCGGGTAGACTATTGCCTGGGCGAAGATATTGTACTCCTCGAACAGCCTCCTAGAGAACTCCTGCGCCAGCTTCTCATCGTAGAGCATGACCGGTGTGATCGGGTGTTTGGTTCCACCCAGGTCGAAGCCAGCGTCCCTCAGCCCCTTCTGGAGAATATACGTGTTCTCCCACAGCTTCTTGATGAGCTCATCGCTCTCCTCCAGTATTTCCACGGCCGCTATAGCAGCCGCCACGTCAGGCGGGTTCATGGCGCTTGAGAAAAGGAATGGCCTCCCCCTCTGCTTAATGAACTCTATTGCCTCACGATCCCCGGCGACATACCCGCCTATCACTCCGAAAGCCTTGCTTAGAGTACCCATTTCAAAATCCACCCTGTCGTGGAGCTTATAGTAATCTACAATACCCCTCCCGTGATCTCCTAAAACCCCTTCACCGTGGGCGTCGTCGACGTAGACGATAGCGTTGTGTTCTTCAGCTATTTCAACGATCTCGGGTAGCGGTGCTAGATCGCCGTCCATCGAGAACACCCCGTCTGTCACGATGACTTTGATCCTATAGTCTTTGACCTCCGCGAGCTTCTTCTTCAAATCTTCTGTATCAATATGCTTGTAGATCACCTTGGGGGCTCCGGCAAGCCTCATAGCGTCGATTATACTTGCGTGGTTCAACTCCTCGCTCACGAAAACAAGGTCTTTCCTACCCCAGCCCAGCGCGCTTAAAGCACCCAGGTTCGCGTTGTAACCGCTCTGGAAAACCACAGCAGCCTCCCTCCTCTTAAACCGGGCCAATTTCTCCTCGAGAACCTCATGCAACTCCATTGTACCAGCTATCGTTCTCACAGCCCCAGCTCCGACACCGTAGTCTAAGATCGCCCTTATAGCTGCTTCTTTGATCCTGGGGTGGGCTGCCAAACCCAGGTAGTTGTTGCTACACATGTTCAAGACTCTTCTACCGTCGACTACAACCCAGGGGCCCTGGGCGCTCTGCAACCTACGTATAGTAACGTAGAGACCCTGGTTCCTCAGGTTCTCGAGCTCCGCTTTAATCCAATCTAATTTACCCATCCCGAGCACCGTGTTGGTATAATTCCATAATTTAGATATAAACATATCATATGTGAACAGACGACAGAAACATAAACATATACATATGTCCCAGCCGAGAACTAGCCTGATCCAACGAGCACCCTCCTAAGGTTCTCGATCATATCCCTGGCCATAGACTCGAGATCCCACTCCGGCTTCCAACCCCAGTCTCTTCTAGCCCTACTATCATCAATACTCTTAGGCCATGAGTCAGCTATTCTCTGCCTCAACGGATCCGGTTTAAAGTCCGCTTTGAACTCGGGTATGAATTTCCTTATCGTGTCAGCCAGCTCTCTAGCCGTGAAACTCATGCCCTGGACATTGTAGAACCTCACTGTGAGAGAGCTCGAGTCGGCTTTCATAAGAAGCAGGAAAGCCCTTATCGTGTCAGGCATGTATATCATCGGTAGCCTAGTGTCCGGCCTCACCCAGAAAGTGTACTCCCTCCTCTTGACGGCCTCGTAGAAGGCTTCGACAGCATAGTCTGTCGTACCACCGCCCGGGGGCGTCTTCCAGCTGATAACCCCTGGTAGCCTAGGCCCCCTGACGTCGAGGCCGTACCTCGAGTAGTAGTATTCCCCAAGGAGCTCTGTTACAACCTTGCTGATCCCGTAGATCGTCTTAGGCCTCATGACAGCTATATCACCCGGGTTATCCGGCGTCTCGGGTCCGTAGACAGCGATGCTACTCGGTATCACAACCATCTCAACCTTGTTCGCCCTGGCTACTTCGAGCACGTTTATAGTGCCATTGGTGTTGACATCCCAGGCGAGCGCGGGGTCTTGCTCTCCTTTAGCTGAGAGGACGGCCGCCAGGTGGACTATCGCTTCTATCTTGTAGTCTCTCACAACCCTCTCCAACTCATCTCTCCTCAACACATCTAGCTCTACGAAAGGATCCCCTAGGCTCCCGTGTCTACGCCTGCTGGAGGCTACTACGTTATCCCTCCCGTAAACTTCTCTTAGAGCCGGCACCAGCTCTGAACCTATCTGACCGGTTGCACCAGTAACCAGGATTCTCATAACCCATCACATTTGCCTATTCTCACAATCATAGAGAATAAGATTTTTCTCTAATTGCAGGGAGAGATTCACGGGATATTTCTATATACGTGGACTTCTATAGCAAAACCTCACGTATATCCATGCATAAAGAATATATATTTTGCAACGATTATAATAAAGGGGGAGGGTTAGTGAGCGGCATCTACGTGACTAAGAGAGACGGTAGTAAGGAGGAGTTCGTCCCGGAGAAAATAGTTGTGAGCATTATTAAGACTGGGGCCCCTGTCAGCGTCGCCCGTAAGATTGCGAAGATAGTTGAAGGGAAACTCCTCGAGCAGAATGTTACGGAGATTTCAAGTAAGGATTTGATGAAGATGGTTTTAGATTTATTGAAAAAAGAGAATGAGGAATGGTATAGGAACTGGATTGTTTTCGACAGGGCTGTTAAAAGGAGAAAGTCCGAGGAGTAGTTTAAGTCCGATAACGTTTTTAATATTCGCCAACATACTTCTAAAAGGGCTTGAATGGAGGGTAAAAGCCTCACTCAAAGCCTGGAGGAAATTAAACGCACTCTCTTCGAGTTGGCGGGTAAGAACCCTGAGCTCCAGACATTCCTCCACTACGTGGAGGAGTCCGAGTCCGCTAGAGCGCTGGATCATAAAACTAAGGAGCTGATCTCTCTTGGAATAGCTATTGCCATTAGATGCGAGCCCTGCATCCAGTGGCATCTAGCCGAGGCGTTTAAAGCGGGCGCGAGACTTGAAGAGGTCTACGATGTCATTAAAGTAGCGGTATGCATGGGCGGCGGCCCAGCTCTAATGTACGGTGTCAAAGCCTACAACTACGCCCGGGAGCTGTACAAGTAGTTTTTTATGTTTATTAAAGCATTAACAGTTCTTCGCACCTTACAGTTTTAAGTTCAATTTTCTTATAAACGGCATCCAAGCGTGGTGGGTATGAAGCTTCTGCGGGTTGAAGAAGCCGTTGGTAGAAGACTTGCTATGGACTACACTTTCGTAACGCCTGATAGGATGGGTGTTTTGAAGAGGAGGGGTGAAGTCCTTAGAGAAGAGGACGTAGAGGCTATGAAGAGTAATGGACACTACTACGTTTACGTCCTCGAGGAGGTTGAGGAGAGGGGTGAAGAAGTCTTCGAGACGGAGGCCGCTTTAGAGCTGGCTAAGAATATTGTGAGCGGGCCCCTTGTAGTAGAGGCCGGGGATGAGGGCAAGGCTTTAGTCAAGTCCTCCTCGAATGGTCTTCTCATCGTTAACTCGAAGGGCATTGAAGCAGTAAATATTGGCGGTGTCATCGCGGTGATAACTAGGAGAAACGGGTCGTTTATCAGGGCAGGCGAGCTGGCTGCAGTGGTCGACGTCATACCCTTGAAGGTTTCGAGGAGGGTGCTCGACGATGTTATATCTGTGGCGAGAGAGCACAGCCCGATCCTCGCATTGAAGCCAGTGGCCAAAACGGTTGTCGGCGTACTTGTTGTTGGGACAGAGATTGTTGAAGGCTTGAAGAAAGATGTGGCGAGCGAGGTTGTGAGGAAGAAGGTAGCCGAGTACGGGGGTGTGGTAGGGAGAGTCCTATACGCGAGGGACGACGAGGGGGAGATAGCCGGTAAAATCCTGGAGCTACTCCGGGAATCAGACGCGGTTATAGCTGTTGGGGGCATGAGCGTGGATCCAACTGATAGGACACACCTCGCCATAAGGCAGGTGGCGGATGAAGTTGTGGCCTACGGTATCCCTATGAAGCCTACCACCATGAGTATGATCGCCTACAAGGACGGTAAACCTTTAATAGGGGTTTCAAGCGGGATAGTATACTTCCCCGACTATAATTTCCTAGACGTGATTCTACCATGGGTTTTAAGCGGTGTAAAGGTCACCAGGGAGTTTATTGCTAGACTAGGTGAAGGCGGGCTCTCGGATCACTTCCTTAAGAAGGTTTCGCAGAAACGCTAGGGTTCAAAACATCTCCACGGGAGATCAACAATAAACTCTAGACCCCAACCAAGGAAGTCGACCGGTTTTTGCCTACAATCCAAGAGAGGGCTCGCTACCTCTAGTACTAGTGTGATAAGACGAT
>JAEMPJ010000054.1 GCA_022759365.1 Thermogladius sp.
ACCCCACAGTCTACGATGAGATACTGTTTGTTCCACGACAGTTACATAAGGACAGGAATCTACTAGACAAGGTTGCCAGGGATTCCATTAGGCTTGTCGGACTCCCGGAATGGTTTCTGAATAGGAGGGTGCATGAGTTGAGCTACGGCGAGAAGAAGCTGGTTGCATTAGCCTCAGTGATATCCTTCAACCCCCATATACTACTCTTAGACGAGCCGTTCGAAGGCTTGTCTAAGGTAGCGAGGGAGAGGGTCGCCTGTATTATAAAGATTTTCCTGGAGAAAGGCGCAGGCATCTTGCTAGCATCCCACGAGACACCGCCCGAGTTAATAGGCCTGGAGACCAGGGTTGTGGAGTTAGGGAGGGAAAAAGATTCAGAAAATTCTATCCAGGGCTTCAGCGATAGCGGGTGTTATGCTAACCCTGCTGATAGGGCTTAAAACAGTGTTTGTGCCAACGAGCTCCTTCAACCCGAGCCTCAGCAACCTCGGCAAAGCATCACCCACAAGCAGTGGGTGGACTGTTGCCACGTAGAAATCTCTAGCCCCCAGGCTCCTCAAAGCTTTAACCGCCTCTATAATAGTGCCTCCTGTGCTTATGATATCGTCTACTATCACCACGTTCTTACCCTTCACGTTCACACCCTTGGCCTCTATTACGACCTTCTCGGCTGTAAGCCTCTTCTTCTCGAGGGTGCTGAACTCTAGGCCACCTAGCTCCTCGGCCATCACCCTCGCCCACTGCTCGGCCTCCTCATCAGGCCCTATCACCACGGTGTCTGGCCTCGTTAAATCATAGTTCCTCCTCAGGTACTTGCCCAGCTCTCTAACACCCGTTATATTATGGAAGTTAGCGCCGAACAAGGAGCTGGGGTCGCTTATCCTGTGTAAGTGCATGTCAACTGTTATGATATGGTCTACTTTGATAGTCTTGAATAGTTTCGCTAGGATCTGTATGCTGACAGCCTCACCGGGGTTAAACCTGCTGTCCTGCCTCGCGTAGCTCATGTATGGTATGACGGCCACAACCCTCCGGGCCCCAAGATCCCTGAGGGTGTCCAGTGTGTAGAGTGTTTCAACAACAGCCTCGTTGGGATCCCTCTGAAGGGAGTTGATGTATATTACATCCCTGCCTTGAACATCATCCATGACTCTGATGTACGACTCGCCGTCCGGGAACTTCTTCACCTCAACACTGCCGAGATCGAAGCCTTTCATGAAAGCCAACTCTACGGCAAGATGCTCTCCATTCCTCCCCCCGAATACTATGGGCTTCAAGCTACGGCACCTCGTTTGTAGAATTGCCGTTTAGGGTAATAAAAGAGAGTAGAAAAGGCTTCAGCGGTGTTTTGATTTCTAAGGGCATCCAAGGGATATAACTAAACTCCTATCTCTGTAGAGCTGATGCGGGGAATGATAAAACTCTGAGTGGTGTTCTCCCTTGCAGGCAATACAAGCCTCGGTTATAGGATAGAATTGACATGTGTTTAAGAGAAAAAGCTTTCTTTTAACTGTACCCGAAGACGGCTTTAGCGTAAGCCCATATAGCCGTGTTGACTGAAACCGCCATCTTGGCCCTATACTGCATCGTGTACTTCACGAGATCCTGTGTTCCAGTCCACGACATACCCTGGAGAGGGGTCACGTAGACGAAGGCCCCTGTCCTAGTGTTCTTGTAGCCGAAGCTGTAGGTCGAGGTGGGCGAGTTTATCTGGGCAAGCGAGTTCCCGTAGAGGAGGTTGTTGAAGAAATCTGCCGAGAATCCTATGGCAGAGTATAGTGTTCCATTCTTTTTGACACCCAGGTAGTCCACGTATATGTAGTTGGCAGTGTTGTAGAGAATGTAGTACTTGTAGAAGTCAGGGTAGCCGTCTCCGTCGAGGTCCGGGGCGTTCAACCTCACTACAACCCTCCCGTTTGTTGAATCATAGTAGGCGTAGGCTATAGTGTACCTTGCGTTATAGTAGTTTTTGCCTGTGGGGGTAAAGTAGTCGTCTGCGAATAAGCCTACCTGGCTGTCGCCATACCACATGTCGTACCATGTCCCCCAGTAGACTGCGGGGGCTCCAATAGCCATGAACACCTTGTTACTCGTCTTGTTGTACATGAAGACGTATGGCGCGGCACCGCCTTTATCGTCGATGAAAACGAATACGTATGGGTTGTAGATGATAGTCTCATTCCTCCCGTCCCAGTCGAAGTCGCCTATCATGTAATTGGCTCCTGTGATCAATCCTTTCCTGGTCGAGTCAAGCCATTTAGCGGCTGCGAGCAGGACGTTGACCAGCCTGAGGTGGTTCCACTGGTTTAAGCCCCAGCCCGGGCAGTCCTGTAAGCCATCGCCGTCCCAATCCGTCTCATCATGCCAGGCTGTCTCGTAGAGCATTGCGTCCGTGACCGCGACTGCCATCCACCACAGCTCGTTCTTGGGCGTTGAATCGAGGACTCCTCCAGGTGCGAGCAACCTGTATATCACAGTGTTGTTGGGGGAGCCGTTGAAGCTGGTGTAGCCGAATACGTCGCCGAAGGGCATAATCGTGTCGGGTAGCACATAGTTCGGGGATGTCTGCCCGCTCCCATACCACGCGAAGCTCTTCTCGCTTGAAGTACCCCAGTACCATCCATCGTAGGCTCTCCTATAGTCGTAGGGGTAGTTTTGAACCCAGGTCTTCAAGTAGTAGTATGTGTCGTAGCCACAGTAGTAGCCTGTTACAGGAGTCCAATAACCGCTCCTAAGCCAGTTGACAACATCGTCCGTGGTAACCACCTGTATCCACGGGTGCATCGCAATCCATGTTAGACTGTTGTTGTAGTAGACTGGGTTGTTGCTACCCCACCCGGCTACCCCGGCAGCCTTCTCCCAGTCGTCTGCATACATGAAGATCATCTGCTGGTCGCTGTTAGTGGCAGCCCAAATATACTTCTTCCTTAAATCTATGTTCAACCCGTTGTCCGTGTTCGAGAGTAGTTTCTGCTGGGTATCCCAGTCTATGAAGAGCACGTATAAAGTCCTGCCAGCTGTTTTACTCGTATCGTACTGGTGTGGCTTATAGACGTTTGTGCCCGGGCTCCAATCGTCGTGGTGGGTGTTCCCGTCAAGTATGACAGCGTAGTAGTATTTGCTCATGGTGTACGCTATCCCCGTCCTAGCGTCATCCCACGTCCTCTCTGGAATCCATGCTGTGAGAGGCGTGTAGCCGAAGACCTGCTGGATATACCACTTGGTGAAGTTCGCTGAGGGGTCGTTGAAGTTGTCGTAGAAGTAGGCTGTTACATACTCTGCCCACACGCCTCCTATCGGGACTACCACGCTCCTGGAGATGAGGCTTTTAATATAGCTTATGAAGCCGGGATCCCACCACACGAAGCTCGCTATTAGTGTGCCGGTCATGTGTATCATGACAGGTATCCTCCTACCCGTCTTGTTGGTCAGGTAGTCGTGGACGTACAGGATGTACCCGTAGCTGTTTATGCTACTAGGGTTGTTCAGGCCCCTGTTGTCGGTTAGATGCTGGTTCCCGTGGTGGACGAATATAACCTTGGCAGTGCCGCAGGCTGAATCACTGAATACAGCACCGCTCCACTCGTATCTCCCGCTTCCCTGGGAGATGTTGTTCGGCATTATGTCAGACAGCGTGTTCACCCCGTTGTAGACTAGCGTGGTAGCTATCTTAGCCCAAACCCTCGTGGTCGGCGTCCAGCCGTAGTTTGATAGAAGGCTTGTCGGGATTGCTATCTCGACGAGATCCCACTGGCTGTTGAATGATACTAGCAACCCGGAGTCCACGAGCACTTTATTCCAGTTGTAGTCGTAGACCGTGTAGTGGGCTGAATCATATATCGCGATCGCGAGAACCCAGTTGTAGTCGGGTAGGTGGACGCCGTACCCGTTGTACTGGACGTAGTCTGGAACCCAGCTCTGGTAGCCGGGGGCGTTGCTCCAGCCTATCATGATATATATGTTCAACGCGTCGTTTACACTACCATAACTACCTGTCTCAGCACCGTAGGCTAAATCCAGGAAGTCCAGCCTCATGAACACGTAGCTGGAGCCAACCAGGTAGTACCAAGCGAGTAGATCCCTGCTGGAGGACCAGTCAGGCGTGGAGTCCAGGAGGTCTCCGGCCGGGTCAAGCGCGTGGCAGGAAGAGTAGGGCCAATCGAAGCCTAGACCGTCAACTGTAACGGGCTCCTGCGCCCTTGCGCGGGTGGGGAGAAGGGTTAGGGACGTTATGGAGGAGGCTATTATAGCAATCAGTACTACCAATCCAAATATCTTCCTATCATTCAAGGATATACAGCCCCCACTAATACATTGATTATTTAGATACATACATCTTATAAACATATAAGCATAAAGAGATAAAATTGCCGTTGATCGATTTAATTGTTTGATGGAAAAGTAGCCCAGGGGATACTACCGTAGGAGTAGGAGGATACCGGCTAGGATTAATGCCAGGCTAATTGAAGTTGCCAATAGATCCCTCCAGCTAGGCGGGGTCTTCCCTAGGACAGGATCCGGTAGGCCGTATAGGTGTATGGCCTCGTTGATCTGCCCCCCGTACTCGACGGTGTACACCAGGAGGGGTTTCAAAGCTAGGATAGACCTGGTTTTCTTAAGCTTTACAACCACGTAGACCTCGGAGTAGGCTAGGAGAATGCTGCTCAGGTGTGTTAGGACTAGTGCTAGAACTTTGCCCGCCTCTCTAAAGCCCACCTTGCCTGCAAGCCACACCAGCTCGCTGGGGCTGACAAGCTGGAGTAACATGGTTATCCCTAGGAAAGCCTCAACTAGCAGTAGTGTCGCGTAGACTGTTGTAGCAGGGTTCAAGGGGTTGTTGAATAGGAATATACCGATGAGCCTCATGGTTAGCGACAGGAGTACGAAGAAGCACAGGAAGACGAGTGCTCTGAGTATAGTCCCCGGCTTATTCAAAACCTTGATCACACCCAGCTCTACAAAAGCTATCGCTGAGAGGTAAACCCAGCTCGCAGGCCCAGGGGGTGTGGAAGAAGCGATCAAGACCCCCAGGAACACCGAGGCGACGAGGAGGAGCCTGCTTGCCAGCGTCAACCTGAGGCCTCTCTTATATGTCAGGATCTCGGAGAAGCTTCTAATCAGCGGAGACCACCTAGCAGGCCTTTCTCAAATAGGCGCCCTTCTTTGAGCTCGAGGAGTTTGAAGCCGGTCAGGAACTCCAGGTTTTCACGGCTGCTCGCAGTCACAACGACAGCTTTAGGGCTTGCTAGAAGCCTCTCCCCAATCGTCTTCCTGGACGTGTATGAGATGCCGGAGAAAGGCTCATCCATCAACACTAATTCGCTCCTCGACTCTAAGGCCATCTCGACAATGAACTCTAGGGCCTCGCCCCAGGAGAGAGTGAAAGGTGATCTATCTAGGTCAAACCTTGTTCTGTCCACCGATGTCTTCCCTACATCAGGTAGGCCAGCTAGTTTAAGCTCGTCTCCGAGGCTTGTCTCAGTGAAGTATAAGTATGGTATCTGCGGTACGTAGAGTATACTGCCCCTCCTCTTCACTACGCCTCTGGCAGGCTTGATGACGCCCGTTATAACTCGGAGGAGGGTGGTCTTACCCGAGCCGTTCCCACCGTATATAACTACTTTCTCACCCCGCCCAACCCTCAGGCTAATATCCTTTAAAACCAGCTCACCTGCCCTAACCTCAACGTTTCTAACCTCGAGGACTGGGTCTCCCCCCTCTTGGGTGGTGGAAGCCTGCTTCAGTGTTGTTGAAACTCTTCCAGCCTCTAGAGGGGTTTCAACAGGGGTAAGCACACCGCCCTCCAAGCGTAGCACCCTGTCCGCGACTTCAACCAAGCTCTTATACCTGTGCTCTAAGACAACGACGCTTACCTCGTGGAGCCTAAGGATCTCAATAGCCCTCCTCACCTCCTCCATCCCCTTGTCGTCGAGCCACATCAAGGGCTCGTCTAATATTATGATCTCCGGGTTGGACAAGAGGGCTTTAGCGATGCTGACCCGCCTCAACTCGCCTCCAGACAACTGGTCTACGTGCTTGTTGAGTAGATGCGATATTCTCAGTAATTTGGTTACGTTACTTAGAGCTCGTTCAGCGGTGCTAGCGGAGCCGTAGATGCTGTAGGCGTGCGAGATCAAGTCGTCGTAGACGATAGGGTACACCAGTGTCGCCCTCGGGTTTTGAAGCACCACGCCGATCTTGTCCCTGACCTCCTCCCAACCCCACTCCTCCAGGGGCTTGCCGGATATCTCGATATAACCCTCTACAACCGCATTGTAGACTCTGCCTGCAAGCCCTGTGATAGCTCTAACGAAAGTTGTCTTACCAGACCCGGACTCGCCTACGATTAAGACGACCTCGCCTTTCCCCAGCTCGAAGTCCAGGCCTTTTAGAACCCAGCCTCCTCCCGCATACCTGACTCTAAGGCCCTTCACTCTGAGCACTTTTTCCATCTATTAAAACCCCTATTTTCTCAAGCTCTCTCACAACCGGCAAGGCCAGCCAGGGGACATATACCGCCACTATCACATTGAACAACCCTATGTACGGTAAAGCAATGAGAGTCAGCGCCAGGCCCTGGCTATAATTGTCAACCCACTTAAACAGCATGAAGTAGAAGGGGTCTACGGCTATGTTGAGGAGGAGCATCGTGATCGTTCTAGAGGCGGCTATAATGGAGGTGGAGACAGCGGCCTTAAACCTCCCCTTGAACCACCCCAACTTGTAGAGAATGTAGAAGGGCAGTATCGTGGCACCCTCGGCTACAACCTTCATGAAGGGGCCGATCGGATCCTGGGGCCTGTATAACAGGAGCCCGATGTAGAACACGGGGAGGCCGACGAGCAGTGTCGCCCTAGCGTTGAAGAACATCGCGACTGCCAGGGGTATGCCTGTGAAGTCGAATAGAAGGTACTGGGCTGGTGGAAAAGGTATGTTGAAGAGGTGTAGGATAATTGAGAGGGCTATAAGCGAGGCCACTACCCCCAGATTCCCATAACTGCTCGCTTTCTTCAAGCACTCCACCCAGCCGACATGGGTGAACATTCACGCGGGATAAATAAGGTTTCGCGACCTACGGGTATATTCTACCCCTGAACCTTGGAAACGGGGTTGCATCCCTTATATGTTCTAAGCCCGCGATCCACATGAGTACTCTCTCCACGCCCAGCCCAAAGCCGCTGTGGACGACGCTACCATACCTCCTTAAATCCAGGTACCACTTGTAGTCCTCGACCTTGTATCCGCTTTCAATGATCCTCTGAACCAGCTTGGAGTAGTCGTCTTCACGCTGGCTACCCCCAATGATCTCGCCGTAGCCTTCAGGGGCAAGGAGGTCGAAGCCCAGTACTACTCTCGGGTTCCCTGGGTCGAGCTTCATGTAGAAGCTCTTGATCTCCTTCGGGAAGTGGGTTACAAAGAAGGGTTTATCGAACTCCTGTGTTAGAACCCTCTCCTCGTCGGCGCCTAAGTCGGCTCCCCACTGGATGTTTAAACCCTTCTTCTGGAGTATTTCAATAGCCTCATCATACTTGATCCTAGGGTAGGGGGTTTCAACAGCCTTCTTCAACGATTCGATGTTGCGGCCCAGTTGTTCAAGCTCACTCCTCCTCTCCTCTAACACCCTGCTTACAATATGGGCTACGAGCTCCTCGGCAACCTTCATCATATCGTTCATATCGTACCAGGCTGCCTCGGCCTCCAGGTGCCAGTACTCGGCGAGGTGCCTCCTCGTCCTACTCTGCTCCGCCCTGAAGCTGGGGGTGAGGCTCCAAACCTTCTCCAGGCTGAAGATCATCACTTCAAGGTAGAGCTGGGCGCTCTGGCTCAGGTAGGCTACTTTATCGAAGTATTGGACGGGGAACAGCGTTGCCCCACCCTCGCACGCTGAGGCTGTGAGTATTGGGGGCGTCACCTCCCACCAGCCGTTCTTGTTAAACCACTCCCTACCTGCTTCGAGGACTGTATGCTTGATCTTCCATATCGCAGTATACCTCGGGCTCCTGAGTACTAGATGCCTGTTGTCTAAAAGGTATTCGACGCCCTCCCCACCCTTAATGGGGAAGTCCCGGCTGGTTCCCACGATGTTGAAGTAATCAGCTATGACCTCGAAGCCCGTTGGGGCCTTAGGCTGTTTAACTAGTTTTCCACACGCCTCTACGCTAGCCTCTAGGCCGATGTCTTTAAGGGTTTTAACGAGCTCTTCTCCCAAATTGGACTCGTCCACGACAACTTGGATTATCCCCGTCGAGTCTCTTACCCTGACAAAAGCCTTCCCGCCTACAACACTCCGACGGTAGATCCAGCCCCTCAGGCAGACTCTTCTTCCAACATACTCCTCGCTTAAAAGCTGTTTGATCGGTTGGAATATCATCGCCAGCCCTCTTCTCAATTAGTTAAAACTATGCGTGTTTAAAAATAGCTTGCCCACCTAGAGAGGACGGGCCATGATATACGCGTCCTCGCCGTCTAGGTAGTAGCCCTTCGCCACCTTGACAACCTCGTATCCAAGCTTCTTGTATAAGTTGATGGCGGGCTGGTTTGAAACCCTCACCTCGAGGTATGTCTCCTCACACTTGTACTCGTTCTTCAAGCTGAACATGCTGTGGGTCATTAACGCGAAACCAAGGCTCCTACCCCTATGCTCCGCCAGCACCCCGATGCTCACAATGTGCCCGCTTCTCACAATGAAATGCCTGAAGAAACCAGGCTTCCATTCAACCCTGCTCATCACGTACCCCACCACCCTGCCGGTTTGGTCTACAGCAACGTAGAAGGCCTTCCCGTACTCCTCGTAGAGCTCGTAGAAGAACTCGTCGGGGTAGTGCTCTGGGAGCGTGACCATGTTTACTTCTATCACTTGCTTCACGTCCTCCCTGGTGGCCGGTCTCACAACGTAATTAGGGGCCTCCGCCATCAACCGTCTCTTGGCCTCCTCGACCAGCTCCTCCACAGAGGGCTTGCCTGTCTTCTCGGGCTTCACCGCTGAACACCTTCAACAATATATACGCCGCCAGCAAAATAATGTACTTTGCGGTGGCTTAATTGGGCTTACCCGAGGAGCTGAAGCCCAGGGAGATAACGCCCCTGAAAGGGAGGAGGATAGTCCTCGGTTTGACTGCTAGTAGCTCAATATACCGCTCAATAGACCTAGCGCGTGAGCTGATTAGAATGGGGGCCAGCGTGAGGGTGGTGATGACGAGGGCGTCGACGAGGCTCATCGGGATAGACCTGGTGTACTGGGCTACCGGCTGGGAGCCTCTTGTAGAGTCAACTGGGAGGACAGAGCACATAGACCTGGCTGGTTGGGGCGATGTAATGGTGGTGGCCCCGGCAACCCTGAACACAATGGGCAAGATCGCGGGGGGCATCCTAGACGAGCTCCTACCGCTCACGGCCGCCACCATGATGGGTGACGGGAAGCCGATAATCTTTGTCCCCGCCATGAACATTCGGCTCTATAATTCACCCCAGTACAAGAGGGTTGAGGAGACTCTCAGAGGCTACGGCGCGATAATTATAAAGCCGCTTATAGAGGAGGGTAGAGCCAAGTACCCACCTATCCCAGACCTAGCGCACTGCATCGACGCAGTAGCGAACCGGGGCCAGGATTTACGGGGGGCTAGGGTACTAGTGACAGCCGGGGCGACGCTCGAGAAGATCGACCCCGTGAGAGCGATCACAAACCCGAGCAGCGGGTTAATGGGGGTCTTGATAGCTAGGGAGGCAGCGTGTAGAGGGGCGCTCGTCGACATGGTTCACGGTAGGTTGAGTGTCCAAGCACCGTACAACACGGCAAGGTATTACGCTGAGACAACAAGCGAGATGGCGTCCCTGGTTAGAGAGCTGACGAGTAGATACAAGTACGATGCGGCGGTCTTCGCGGCTGCGCCAGCCGACTTCAGGCCACTTGAAGCCAAGGAAACCAAGATACCTACAGCCTCGACCGAGAGGCTTGTGGTTACACTCGTACCCACGGAGAAAGTGATTAAATCCATCAGTAGCAGGCCGAGGGTAATGGTTGGGTTCGCCGCTGAGACGGCCTCGGGCGAAGGACTAGTTGAGAGAGCTAAGAGGAAGCTGGATGAGTACGGGGTCGACCTGGTTGTAGCGCACAACGTCTTGACTAGAGGAGCCGGTTTCTCTGAAAGCTATTTGGACGCAATACTGGTCTCCAGGAGGGATGTGAAGAGGATGGGCGTGGCGCACAAGTACATTATTGCACGGGAGATAGTGGATTTCATCTCGAGAGAGATTAAGCGCGGCGGTTGAGATATAAGTGGGCCTACACTAACTAATTTTATGGTGTCCGCGACATTTTTATAGGGGCACCTTAACCGGCCCGACCAGTGGGATACCCAGCTGGATGTGGTGGTTATGGCCGACTTGGCTAGCAGGCTTAAAATGGCGAGTAGGTCAATGGCGTACTCTTTCCTCCTCGACCTCACGGGAGTAGTAATCGACTTGGTCTTCGTGGTATTTTACAACAACATTATTCTATACACGGATTTCATTCACTGGGTGATGGACTCACTGCTAGAGCTCACGTTACTCATAGGAATATACCTTGCGAGCAGGGTTAGCAGGAGGTATCCGCTTGGCGTGGTATTCATCGAGTCAACGCTCGGGCTTGTCCTGGCCCTCTCTATCCTGGGCTTCTACTTCTACAACCTATACTCGTACTTGAATGGAGTGTTAAATGGCTCGAAGGTTTCGGAGGTGAACGCTTTCACTAGTATTGCAACAGGGGTGGGCATCGCAATCACGCTGTTCTCCTACTTCAATTTGAGGAGTAGCTACGGGAGGCAGGGGGTCGAGCTGCTTAGATACGAGTCGACCCACGCGTTAATGGACTCTGTGGCCAGTGTTGCTGCCACCGTCGGCATACTAGTCTCCTCGATAACCCAAAGTGTGGCTCTCGAGATACTTTTCACACTTATTCTCACAGTGTTCATAATACACAGTGTTCAAGGGATATTACAGGATAGTTTCAGGATAATAACAGGTGAGACCCTCGACTATAAGACGAGTCTTCTGATCATGAACAACATCCAGGATCTCGTGAGCCGCTCGGGGGGAGCGGTGAAAAGCGTTGAAGCAAGGAGGTTGAGCTCGTTCTACGTTGTAAACATCGATGTTTACCTCAACCCTGAAACAACATTGAGGGAGGCGCATAGGCTTAGGAGGAAGATTGTTAAAAAGGTTACAGAGCTCTCTGACATGATCTACCATGTTGATGTGAGGTTCTACCCTCAACCAGCGGATGAGATGGAGTCGAAGGGTAGGGCGCTGTATTACCCGGGGGAGAGGGCGAGGAGAAAACGGTGATATCCGCCCGCAACTAGATGTAATGACCTCCCCGCGAACGGTAGGCTAGGTTTATTTCAATCGAACGATATTCTCCTGGTTTGGCTGGGTGTTAAGTGTGGATTACTCGTCCAAGTACTCCTACAGGGTGAATTATGTTAGGCCGTCACCAATTAGGACGCTTGTCTCCAAGATCTCCGAGATATCTGCGGCGAGGAGGGTTATATCTTTTGCAGCCGGCGAACCAGACCCGGGCGTTATCCCGCGCGGCCTCTACGCTAGGATCCTAGCCGAGGTACTGGAGGAGGAAGAGAAGTCCTGCAACTACTCGCCGACCGAGGGCATACCATCGCTACGGAGGGCTATAGCGTCTTTCATGGAGGATTATGAAGGCGTTAAATCGGTTGAGGACGAAATCATCGTGACTATAGGTGGTAGCCAGGCTATAGACCTCATAGGGAAGATATTCATTGACCCAGGCGACCATGTCATAGTTGAAAACCCCAGCTACGTGAACACTATCGTAAACTGGGAGTTCTATGGGGCGAGGCTAGTCGGCGTAGGCGTTGAAAGCGATGGGTTGAACGTGGATCGCCTGGAGTCCGTTGTAAAATCCTTGTTGTCTGAGGGAAGAAGGGTCAAGCTGGTCTACACCATACCGACAGGGCATAACCCGGCGGGTGTTGTCATGAGCGATGAGAAGAGGAGGCATTTGATCGAGGTTGCCTCGCGATACGATTTGATAGTGGTGGAAGACGGGGCTTACAACCACCTAGTGTACGAGGGCTCGTTCAAACCCCTCTCGTATTACGATAAGGAGGGTAGGGTCGTCTACGTGGGGAGTTTCAGCAAAGTCCTCGGGACAGGGCTGAGGATTGGCTGGATTAGGGCTAGAAGAGAACTTGTCGAGTTGTTGAAAGCTATTAAGGGGCCGAGCGACATGTGCGCCCCGGTACCACTCCAACACCTTGTCGAGAGGATATTGAGGAAAAGGCTCTTCGACGAGATAAAGAAGAAGGCGGTGGAAGAGTACAGGAGGAAAAGAGACGCTATGATTGAAGCACTAGACGAGTATGTCCAGGGGGTTGCCTACAACAAGCCTCTGGGAGGCATGTTCGTAATGGTTAGGCTTCCCTCCAGCATCGACTCGGAGGAGTTCGCGAACATACTCCTAGAGAAGTACAGTGTGGCCGTCGTACCGGGTAAACCCTTCTACCTCGACGACTCGGGTAAAAACACGATAAGGCTCAACTTCACCATGGTTAGCTTGGGGGAGATTACGGAAGGTGTTAAAAAAATTGGTGTAGCTGTTAGGATGTTCTCCTAGTGGGTTGGCTTAGCCGAATGACTTTTTATCTTCTCAGCGTATGCTTCAGGGGTGAGGAGGCTACTAGCCTCCCCTGGGTTCGTCAGCTCTATTTCAAATATCCAGCCTTCACCATATGGATCGTTGTTCACCAGCTCAGGTGTCTCGGTCAGCTTCTCATTCACCCTAGTCACCCTGCCTGAGAGGGGGGCGTAGTAGTCCGATGTAGCTTTAACCGAGTCCAGCGCGCCTACACGCTTACCCTTAGACACCGTTGACCCAACCTCAGGTAGCTCAACTGAAACGATATCCCTCAGCTCTTTCTGCGCGTAATCAGTTATCCCTACGACACCCTTATTGCCCTCGATTTTAACCCACTCGTCTGTCTCCGTGTATAATCTATCCCTTTTAACAATGTACTTCTTCTTCCCGACCTCGACTATTATATCGCTCGACAACTAGACCCGACCTCTCAACCTTGCTTAATCTGGATGTAGCATCAGCTTTAACAACTTGACTTCTTCCTCCCGAGATATTTTAAAGCAGTATTGGACTTCTAGAAAGTTCCTCCTGAACTCGATCACTTTTTTCCTCACTTCAGCCGGGCTCCTGCCGTCTACCACGACCTGCTTGATGAACTCGGCTATCTCCTCCATCTCGCCCTCTTTCATCCCCCACCTAGTTACCTCTTGAACCCCTATCCTAATCCCCGATGGATCCTTTACGTCCTCAGGTCTATCCCATGGTAGCATGTTTTTGTTAACAATTATATGGGCCTCCTCTAGGGCCATGGCTACCTTGGTACCCCGCCCCTGCTTGGAGACGTCGAGGATGACCTGGTGGCTCTCCGTGAACCCTTTCTCCTCCATTACAACCTTCAGCCCCCTGCTTGAGAGCGCTTGAGCGAGAGCCTTAGCGTTCTTGACGACTTGTCTAGCGTACTCCCTCCCGAACTCCCTCATCTCGAGGCCTGTAACAGCGGTTGCGGCGAGCCTGTGTAGATGGTGGTTTGAAACGAACATGGGGAATATGACTTTCCCGATCTCCTTGTAGTCTTCCTCTAGTCTTGTGGCGAAGAGGCCTCCCTGTGGGCCCGGGAACGTCTTGTGCGTCGAGGAGGTTATCACGTCAGCGCCTTCGGCGAGGGGGTTCGGCCACACGCCCCCCACGATCAACCCGAGTACATGGGCGACATCGTGTATAACCTTCGCTCCCACGCTGTGAGCCGCCTCCGCGATCGGCTTGGTGGGGTGGGGGAAGATGTAGAGGGAGCCCCCCAGAGTGACGATCCTCGGCTTAACCTCCTCTATGAGCTTGACCGCCTTGTCGACATCGATATTCCACTCCTCGATGGAGAACGGCATGTCGACCTGCTCTACACCTAGGGCGCCGAGTGTCCCGAAGCGGGTGTGGCTAACATGCGCACCAGCCTGGACGGGGGCGACGACAGCCTTATCGCCTGGTTTAGTGAAGGCGCGGAAGGCAGCGGCGTTGGCTGTTGTACCGCTTATCGGCCTTAAGTCGACGAACTTTGTCCCGAGGAGCCCTCCCATGATTTCTGAGGCTTTCACCTCTAGTTCATCCACGTATTTTAAGCCCTGGTAGAACCGTTTAAACGGCTTCCCCTCAGCATACCTGTGCATCATGTCGTTTAAGTATAGTAGCATTGCGAGAGGGGACATGACGTTCTCGCTGGCTATGAGGTTGATAGTTTCCCTCTTCCTATACTTTGTGTGTGTTACAGTTAGGTCGAAGACCTGCTTCAGATCCGGGTTCTTGGATAAGAGTTCATCGAGCAACCCGCTAATTCACCTTATTACAGTTTATACATGTATGGATATATCAATATAACGGCGGTGTAGAGAGTGCTAGTAGGGTTCCTCGTGAACCCGTATGCCGGGCTGGGAGGGGCGATCGGGTTCAAGGGCACTAATGAAGAGGCGATCGAAAGAGCCCTCTCGCTAGGCTACGATCTAATAGCTCCAAGGAGAGCAGTCGAATTCCTGGCGAACCTTAGAGGCGTAAACCTTAGGTTTATCGCGGGCGCCGGCCTAATGGGGGAGTACGAGCTCGGTCAAGCAGGCCTCTCAAGCCTCATTGAGAGAGTGGTGGGCGAGAGGAAGACCCGCACGACCAGGGAGGACACGTTGAAGGCGGCCAGGGAGATGGCTGGTTACGGGGTTGATGTCCTAGTTTTCGTGGGCGGGGACGGCACGCTGAAAGACATCTACGAGGCGACTAGGGGTGCCATACCGGTACTGGGTGTCCCAAGCGGGGTTAAAGTCTACAGTGGGGCGTTCGCCTATACTCCTCGGGAAGCAGCCAGGATACTGGAGGCCTATGCCAGCGGCCAGGCTAGCCTTGTCGAGGCAGAGGTTTTAGACGTTGACGAAGACCTCCTCAGGAGGGATGTGCTCGATCTGAGGGTTTACGGCGTGGTGAAGACGATTGGAGTGGAGGGTTTACTCCAGCCTAGTAAAGGACTGTCAAACGCCTTTGACGACGAGGAGAACAAGCTGGCTATAGCGAGATACCTTTTCGAGAACATGGAGGGCGACGCCTACTATATCTTAGGCCCTGGAACGACTGTCAAAGCCCTCAGGCACTTTGTGAAAGGAGAGCTAAGCCTCCTGGGCGTCGACGTAGTCTACGCTGGGAGTGTGTTGTTGAAGGATACCTGGGAGAAACCGATACTCGACATCTTGTCGGGGCACGTCAAGGCGTATATTGTGGTTTCACCTATAGGGAGGCAGGGCTTCATATTCGGGAGGGGGAACCAGCAGATCTCGCCGCGGGTGCTTAGGCTCGTTAAGAAAGACAACATTATTGTAGTTGCCACCAGGCGGAAGGTTAGAGAGCTCGAGTACCTCAGGGTCTACACGGGCGACGAGGAGATCGATGCAAGGCTCAGGGGCTACTATAAAGTCCTAGTGGACTACGGTGTTTACGAGGTCAAAAAAGCCATCTAGCTCTACTTCTTGGCCACAAACGGGAAGTCGACTATCTTAGCCTCAAACCTCTTCCCTTTAACGGATACTTCAACCTCCTCTCCTACCACGGCATACCTCGTGTCGATGTACGCCTGGGCAATAGCCCTCTTCAGGACAGGCGAGTACATGCCGCTTGTAACCCACCCGACTTGGATGTCCTCGACGTAGACAGCGTCCCCATGCCTGGGCACTATTCTACCAGCCTCCTTCGAGAACTTCAAGCCGTATCTAGCCCATCTAGGCCCCTCTCTCCTGCAGGCCCTCAAAGCCTCCTCACCTATGAAACCCTTCTTACCCCATGTTATAGCCCCCATCCCGTACCTCAAGCCCACGGCGCAGGGGAACCGGGTGGGGTCTTCCCCGTACTCGTTGCCTCCGAGCACGAACCCCGCCTCGATCCTCAGGGTGTCCCTTGCGATCAACCCAGCTGGCTTAACACCGGCTTTGACAAGGGCCTCAACTATCCTTAGGGCGACGTCCGGCTTAGCCCAGACCTCGTAGCCGTCTTCACCAGTCCAACCGCTCCTGCTAACCAGGTAGACCTCCCCGACCGCTAGAGTCTCATTCATCTTAAACTCAAGAGGCTTCAAGCTACCCGCCCAGCTCGCGCCCAGCAACTCCATGACCCTCGTGCTTTCGGGTCCCTGTATAGCGAGCATGGTGTGCTCGTTCGTCAAATCCGTTATCTCAACCTTGAAACCCTTCTCCTCCCTAACTCTCTTGAAGAACTCAATCATCTTACCAGACGCCAGGGCGTTCACCACGATGAGCCACTCGTGATCCCCAAGCTTATACAACATCTCGTCGTCCTTCACTCTCGCCCAGTCATTGAGTGATAGCGTGGGGCCGCTCATACGACCCTGCTTAATGTCCTTGAGATCCTTTGTGTAGATGTACTGTAGGAAGTCGAAGGCGTCTTCCCCTTTTACAAGGAGTCTACCCATATGGGTGACATCGAAGAACGCAACCCTCTCCCTCACTTCAAGATGTTCTTCAATGGCTCCTGAAAACCTGTAGGGCACCTCCCAATCCCCGTAAGCCCCCGGTTCAGCGCCTAGTTTTTCCACGTAGTAGTCTAAGAGGTGGATACCCCGCATGTCTCGACGACCTTGCATTTAAACATATTGGTATAATGAGTCTAAGTTAATATAAACTCGGCTGGAATCCTATTTACATGGCTGAGAAAGATGTCTGGCAGTGCTGGCCACCCCTGGATATCCACGTCAGACGAGGAGAGCACTGAGAGGATGCTCAGGGTTATCGGCGTTAAGGACGTTGAGGAGTTGTTCAGCGACATACCTGACAAGATTAGGCTCAAGCTGGAGGACTGGCTGAAGCTTGACATCGGGTTTGGGCGGCCTCTCTCCGAGATCGAGGTGAGGAGGCTTGTGGAGGAGAGGCTTCGGAGGAACATTGTCTTCAACCCGCCCCCGTTCATGGGGGGCGGCGTATACCCTCATTATGTGCCGCCGTTGGTCAAGTACATTATCTCTAGAGGGGAGTTTCTAACAGCCTACACCCCCTACCAGGCTGAGATCTCGCAGGGTTTAATGCAGGCGATATTCGAGTACCAGAGCCTTGTAGCCGAGCTACTCGACATGGATGTCGTGAACGCTTCCATGTACGACTGGGCTTCAGCCCTAGCCGAGGCTGTCCTAATGGCCGTCAGAGTCAACAAGGGGAGAACAAAGTTCCTTCTACCTGCCAACATGAACCCCATCCACAAGAAGGTTGTCGAGGCCTACACGAGACCACACGGTATTAAGCTGGTGGAGGTAGGGTACGACAGGGAGAGTGGTTGGCTGGATCTAGAGGATTTGAAGGCTAAGATAGATGAGAATACAGCCGGGGTCTACGTCCAGTACCCTAACTTCTTCGGCGTAATCGAGGGGAATGTTAAAGAGGCCTTCGAACTGGCCCACGATAAGGGTGCTCTAGCGGTCGCGGGCGTGTACCCCATATCCCTTGGCCTGCTTAAACCCCCAGGCGAGTTAGGGGCGGATATAGCTGTGGGGGAGGGGCAGTCTCTGGGGCTGGGCTTAAACTACGGGGGGCCCTACCTCGGCATCTTCGCTGTAAAATACGATATGAGGCTGGTGAGGCAGATGCCCGGGAGGATAATAGGGTTGACGACCACCAAGGACGGCGGTGAGAGGGCTTTCTCCATGATACTCCAGACGAGGGAGCAGCACATTAGGCGTGAGAAGGCTACCAGCAATATCTGCACGAACGAGGCTCTAATGGCTTTAGCCGCCGCGGTCTACCTATCACTACTCGGCGGGGAAGGGTTGAGGAGGCTGGCGGAGATAAACTACTATAACGCCCACTACGCACAGCGGAAACTGGAGGAGGTTGGCTTAAACACAAGGGTGTTTAAGGGAGATTTCTTCAACGAGTTCCCAGTGTCCTTCAACGAGGTGAAAGTAGAGTACAGGAGGGTTCACGAAGCACTCCTTGAAAGAGGCTTGCACGGCGGGCTCTACATCGGGGGCTACTACCCGGAGCTAGGGGAGACAGCTCTCTACGCTTTCACCGAGATGCATAGCGTAAGCGACATAGACAGGCTGGCGGACTCCTTGTCCGAGATTCTGAGGAGGCTGGGAGGTGGTTGAGCTGTTTAGGCAGGCTAAATGGAATGAGCCGTTGATACTAGAGTACCCGGATAAAGGACTAGTCGGCCTGAACATCCAGCAGGTAAATCCAAGTATCGTTGAGAAAGTTGGAGGCTTGAAGATACCCAAGGGGATGGTGAGGGAGAAGCGGATCAATATACCCAACCTCCCCGAGGTTGTAGTGGTGAGACACTACACCAGGCTCTCGCAGATGTCCTACGGGGTCGACACTGGCCCAGTACCCCTGGGTTCGTGCACGATGAAGTATAACCCGAGGCTGGCCTGGGATATAGCGTTTGACAACAGGATTACCGCCCTCCACCCTCTCCAGGACGAGAGGACTGTACAAGGCCTCCTCCAAATGCTATTCGAACTGCAGAAATGGCTGGCGAACATAACGGGCATGGATGTCTGCTCCCTCCACCCGGCGGCGGGCGCTCACGGCGAGCTAGCTGGAGTGCTCACTATTAGGCGGTACCACGAGCTCAAAGGAAACCTAGGCTTGAAGAGGGAGATTGTAGTACCCGATAGCGCGCACGGAACGAACCCTGCAAGCGCCTCCATGGCCGGCTTTGTGACGATCACGGTTCCAACCGGCGAGGATGGGAATGTGGACTTCGAGGCGTTGAAGAGCGTTGTAGGCGACTCCACGGCGGGGTTGATGATAACTAATCCAAGTACCCTAGGCCTCTTCGAGCAGAGGATAATTGAAATTGCGGAGTTGCTCCACAGGTATGACGCCCTCCTGTACTACGATGGGGCTAACCTGAACGGTATAATGGGTTACGCGAGGCCGGGTGATATGGGCTTCGACATAGCCCACTTGAACATCCACAAGACCTTCAGCTCCCCGCACGGTGGGGGCGGTCCCGGCGCAGGCGTCGTATGCGTGAAGGATAGGATCGTGGATGAGAAGAGGGGCGTCAGGTTAAGCGACCTAGTACCAGGCTTCATCGTGGTCTACGACGAGGAAACAGGCCTATACAAGTTGAGGGAGCCGGGGCCCTACAGCGTCGGGTTGATCAAGGCGTTTTTCGGCAACGTGATACCGCTAGTGTGGGCCTACGTTTATATCGCGTCCCTTGGGCCCCAGGGCCTGAGGAAGGCGGCCGAGCACGCCGTGATGGCGACAAACTACTTTATCAAACTGGTTGAAGGGGTTAAGGGCCTGGAAATACCGTTCGGCAGAGGCCGTTTCAGGAAGCACGAGGTGGTTCTCAGCGCTAGTAAGCTAGCCGAGGACACAGGGGTAACAGCAATGGATGTCGCCAAGGGCTTACTGGACGCAGGCTTCTACGCCCCCACAGTCTACTTCCCGTTGATCGTCAAGGAGGCTCTCCAGGTGGAGTTTACGGAGGCTGAGACCCTGGAGAACATTGAGAGATATGCTGAAAGGTTGAGAGAGATAAGTAAAATCGCCTACGAGAACCCCGAGGTAGCTAAGTCATGGCCTTCAAACACTAGTGTCAGGCTCATAGACTATGTCAGGGGAGACCACCCCAAGACGTTGTCGCCGACGTGGAGGGTATACGTGAAGAGGATGAGAGGGGAGCTCACTTGAAGTATGACGTAGTTGTAATAGGGAGCGGTGTCGGAGGCTATCCTGCGGCTATATCGCTGGCTAGAAAAGGCTTGAAAGTAGCGGTGGTTGAAGAGCACCTCCTCGGAGGGGAGTGCACGAACTACGGTTGTGTGCCGAGCAAGGCCTTCTACCATATCGGAGAGGCTGTCCGGGCCCTGAGAAAAGTCGGCGGGAGCGTTGAAGTGGCTTGGGAGGATCTAGTAGAGTGGTCTAGTAGCATTGTTGAAAGCGCTAGGAGGGGGGTGGGCTACCTACTGGAATCCTACGGTGTTGAGGTGTACAATGGCAGAGGAGTGCTGAAAGGCAAGAATAGGGTTTTGGTTCAAGGTGGGGAAAACAGGGAGATAGAAGGGGATAAAATCGTCTTGGCCCTTGGTACAGACCCGCGTCCTCTACCGCAAGCTGGCTTCGACGGGGTGAGGATTCTCAGCAACAGGGAGATATTCTACCTCAAGGAGAAGCCTCTCTCGGTCTCAATCATCGGGGGCGGTGTGATAGGTGTTGAGACGGCTACCATGCTGGCCAACCTCGGCGTCCAGGTTAATTTACTAGAGAGGGAAAGCAGGGTACTTCCCTTCCTTGACCAGGACGTCTCGGTAGCTGTTAGAAACCACTTGAAGCAACTAGGTGTCAAAGTATTAGAGGGCGTGAGCGTGACCAGCGTATCCAAGGAGGATGGGGGCGTTAGGTTGAGGTTGTCTAATGGGAGCGAGGTTGAGTCGGATATACTTCTGGTAGCTATCGGTAGAGTGCCTAAGACAAGCGGGGTCAACTTGGAGAATGTTGGGGTTGAGCTCGATAGCCAGGGGTTCATCAAGGTCTCGACGACACTTGAGACTTCGATACCGGGGATATACGCGGCAGGCGATGTAGTGGGGGGTCCTCTGCTGGCGCATAAAGCTATAGTGGAAAGCCTCATCGCGGCACGGAACATAATGGGGGCTCAGAAGACTAACATAGATTACAAGCTCGTCCCACTCACCATTTTCACCGGCTTGGAGGTCGCCAGCATAGGTTTCACAGAGAAAGAGCTGAACGACATGGGCGTGAAGTACGTTAGGTACAAGATGCCGCTTAACTACCTCTCAGCTGTTAAAATAAAAGACGGCTCCTACTCCTTCATCAAGATCCTTGCCAGCGAGGATTCAAAGAAGATCTACGGGGTCCACATAGTGTCACCCAACGCCTCCGAGACGATATCCGCATTCATCCCGTTAACCCTCGGGAAACTGCTATTCGAGGACGTATCCGATATACCCTACCCGCATCTAACAGTGGGGGAGGCTCTGAGAGAGATAGCCCTGTTCATACTAGGGGATCCAGTACACATTGTTGTTAGAAAATAGGTTTAGGAGGGGAGGAAAAGAGTATTTTATAGTAAGAAAAAGATCTTTACTCGAAAACAAAGAGCTCCTCGTCATACCTTCTATCGAGGACAGTGCCGGGCGGCAGCTTTCTAATACTCTTGGTGGAGAGAAGCCACTTAACCCTCGAGTTCACTTCCTCCTTAGACATACCCCCCTTCAGCCATTCCAGAGGGATGTTCACGTTGAGAGGCCTAGCCGGGATGACGTGTCTTGTCGCTTTATGGGCGAAGACCTCGCCTCTCAACGCAACTTCTCTGACCTCCCTCTTAGTTATAACCGGTGGGATAAGTGAGGCAGTTGCTTTACCGGACTTAACCGCCTGGATTGAGTCCTGCTCGGTCATGTAGTTTATCTTGAAACCCTTCTCCAGCAACAGCATTTCAATTTCCTTGATATGGTCATATATCTTCTTAATATCCCCGCTGCTATCCTCTATCACGTAGAGGTCTCTAGGCGTGACGAGAAGTCCTAAGGCTTTCCTCGCATTTAGCAACCTTAAGCCTGCGTCGAAGCCTTCAATAGGGCTTAGTTTGAACCCCCCTCTATTAAATGCCTCCAAGATATTTTTCAGCTCGCCACCCTCTATCACTCTCCCCCACGCGTGGAGCTCAATCGAGTCGTTGTCGTAGTCTACAAGGCATACAGGTATGTATTTCAACGCGATCTCTCTTGCGGCAGCCATCCTATGCATTCCGTCGAGGACTACAAGAGTCTTCTCATCCACTATAACCGGGTCCTTGAAGAAGTTATCCCTCCTGATTTTCTCCACAAGCCAGTTTAATATCCCGGGTATTATTTCCTCGTGGATGTGGAGCTTGTCGACTTCCTCAACCATTATCTTCAACGCTAGCTTCTCAGTGGTTATGGTGTAGAAGCTCGATACCCCTCACCTCACCACCCGGATAGCGAGGATGGTTAATATTTGCGCTTAGTATTAAGCGTTATCCGGAGACTCAAAATGATTGGCTGGGGGCCTTGCCTGTGAGGAA
>JAEMPJ010000063.1 GCA_022759365.1 Thermogladius sp.
GAGACCACTAGAGAGCTGGGCACAGACCTACCGTTCGGGAAAGATATCCTGGGGTACTGTCGCTGAGGCTAGCTTAGCGCAACTAGGAGGAGCACTATAACGGAGAGCATTGTTAGGATGAGAGAGTAGAGGACGTAAACCCCCTCGTCGAAGACCATGAGGCTGAACATGTCCATAACCCTCCACAACCCTTGGTTAGGAGTTTCTATGTGGACATGAGCCCACCAGCTCACGGGGAAGAGGAAGAACCATAGAGCTACGTAAGCCGAGAAGACCAGTATTACTGGAAGCCTCCGCCTACCCTCAGCCAGCTGTAGGCTAGCTAAGCCTACTGCAGGCGTCAAATACTGGTAGTTCACCCTCCAATAGGAGGCTGTGAAGGCCAGGTAAAGGAGAAACGAAAGTGTGACTCCATCCCTTTTCTTGAACACCAAGACCCCGGCTGAAACCACGGCTACCAAGACAATTAACGAGACCCACCAGTACGAGATAACCCACTGGTAGTCTCCACCACTATGCTCGTGCATGTAGGTGGCTAGACTCGAGAAACCGTTGAAGCTGTAGACTACTGGGTACGTGTACCCGGGTGCCATCGAGAGCAATATTTTGATAAACCTCGGTATCGTCCCGGGGTAGGAGGCTTCAAATGGTATGAAGGGGGAGAGCAACCCGGTTAGGAATAAAGCGAGTTCGAGAAGCCTCCTCTTCAAGCCCTTCCCCTCAAACATGGATGACGCGAGGACGCCGAGGGACGCGGGGGCTATATTAGGTTTGAAACTTGCCGCGAAACCAGCCAGCGACACGCCTAAGAGGCTCCTCCCAGACTTTATGAGGTGGATTGAAGCGAGGAGAACTGCTAGAGGTATCTGGTCGAACATACCGTATATCGACGAATTGTATATTACAGCAGGGTTCAAGTAGTATAGTGCGAATCCCAGCATCCCCAGCCAGCCTCCCCCGCTTCTCGAAAGAATTGTGTATATTAAGACGCCTACAACCACGTCGAAGGATATGAACAGGGCTTTACAGGCAACAACCCACTCCACAGGGACATATACGTAGTAGTTCCCGTTGCTCCAGTAGGCTGTAACATGCTGGTTGAAGAAGGCTCTTAAGGGGGCGAGTATTAGGATTAGCTGGGGGCCGTAGACGTACGGCCAGTTGTAAGGCCAGCCCTCTTCAACATAATACTTCCCATCAGCGTACTCGTAGAAACTGAAACCATGCCTCAGGAAAGTATCCGAGAAGGAGGCGAACTGGGCTATATCGCTACCAGCAGTGTAGGGGGTGTAGACTAGTCTTAGCATGAGGCCTAGAGTCAAGATTGTTGAGAAGGCAAAGTCCCTTAACACGTCCTTCCACATTCACCGGAACCCTGGAGTAGGGTAAGTGGCTTATGGTTTAACAGTGAAGTAAAGCCTCTTCTTCCCCTTACCCTTATTCTCGACTTTGATTAACTCGATCTCGCCGATCTCCGCTGTGTTCTTGACGTGGGGGCCTCCATCCGCCTGGATGTCTACGCCTGGTATCTCCACAATCCTCAATTTTTCGACTCTGGGGGGTGCCCTTGAGGCCAGCTTGACTATACCGGGGATTTTCATGGCTTCATCATAGGGGAGCCAGTATACTTTCACCTCCAGCGCTTTTTTCACGACCTCGTTCGCCTTTTCGATCGCCCTCTGGAAGACCGTTTTATCCATTACCTCCAGGCTATAGTCGTCGTAGGCGTAATCAGGGCTCACGTTACCTCCCGTGATCAAAGCGTGGAAATCGTTGTACATGATGGCCGCGATAATGTGTGCGGCGGTGTGGAGCCTCATCAACCTGTACCTCCTATCCCAATCCAGCACTAGTTTAACTACGTCCCCGGGCTTCAACTGGGGCTCGCCTGCTATCTCGTGTGCTACATCACCTGTCTCCCGGTCGTAGTAGACGGATTCAACTCTAAACGAGAGATTGTCTTTGACTATGAAGCCCTTATCGTTGTCCACGCCCCCGCTCTTCGGGTGGAATATCGTTTTATCCAAGTAGACCTTGTTGCCGGCTAGGCTTACTACTCTAGCCTCGATTTCTCTAAGATACGAGTCGGATTGGTAGACTAGCTCAGTCAAGAGGGCCACCTGGAAAATCCATTATAGTAGCCGGGCGGGGATTCGAACCCCGGTCACGGGGTTTCCACCCTGTGAGGACCAAAGCCCCGCATCCTTGGCCGCTAGACGACCCGGCTACTACTCACATATATTAGGGTGACAGATTATTAATGTTCAAACCGAAAAGTTTATTAACCCCTAGGATAAGGCTTAAATAGTAGCCCTGGTGATCATATTTAAACTTTACCCTTCTATAGGTGGTTGATTTGAGTAGTGAGAACCCTCCCGCGGAGAATAAACCCTCAAGCCCTGATCTTTCACGATGCCCACCCAACAAAATAATCTTCGACCACAGCAAAGGCGAATACGTTTGCTTGGAGACAGGGGAGGTTATTGAGGAGAGAGTTATAGATGAGAGAGCTGAGTGGAGGGCTTTCACGCCGGAGGAGAGGGAGAAGAGGGCTAGAACCGGGGGGCCTATCACAGGCACTGTCCACGATATGGGTTTCGCCACCTCAATAGACTACGCTGACAAAGACGCTTCTGGTAGGAGGATAGTGGAGAAGAAAGCCCAGCTCCAGAAGCTTAGGAAGTGGCAGGCTAGGACGAGGATCCAGAGTAGCATTGACAGGAATCTAGCCCAGGCGTTGAACGAGTTGGAGAGGATATCAGAGCTCCTGAATCTCCCAACCCATGTTAGAGAGGAGGCTGCTAGGATCTACCGTATGGCTGTGGAGAAAGGGCTTGTTAGAGGGCGCAGTATAGAGAGCGTTATAGCGGCAGCCGTATACGTCGCCGCGAGAGAGGCCAGGATCCCACGATCACTCGACGAGATAACGAAGTACACCAGGATCCCCAGGAAGGAGATCGCAAGGTGCTACAGGCTACTCCTGAAGGAGCTGGGTATTAAAGTATCCACGGTCGACCCAATAGATTTCATACCTAGAATAGCCCACGCCCTGGGTTTAAGCGGGGAGTTGATCAAGGCCGCTACAGATATTTTAAACAAGGTTAGGGATAAGGGGGTGACAGCGGGCAAAGACCCGGCAGGCCTAGCGGCAGCCGCCGTCTACATAGCCGCTATTTCAGCGGGGGAGAAGCGCACGCAGAAAGAAGTAGCCCATGTAGCGGGGGTGACAGAGGTGACGGTGAGGAACAGATATAAAGAGATAATCCAGGCTTTAGGCCTCGAGGACAAAATGGTGGAGTAGAAAAGAAAAACTTGTTGGGTTAATCCACGATTAAAACGTTCTCTGGTGGGAAGCCGAACTCGTTGACGAGTATCTCCTTCACTCTGTGCCTATGGTCTCCCTGGAGCTCTATCACCCCATCGTCTCTGTAAGTACCGCCGGCAGCCAGCTTAGTCTTCAACGCCTTAGCAATGCTCTTCAACGTCTCTTTATCGCTGGGTAAACCCTCGATCACGGTCACCGCTTTACCGAACTTCCTCATATCAACCCTTATCTTGATGACCTGCTCCTCCCTACTCAATTGCTCGCATATCTCTTGTGGTAGACCGCCACAATCTAACTCGCTTACAACCATTACTTTCTCCAACCTTTGATCCAGGGCTTCACGTAACTAGTTTTATACTCTCATCCTTAAAAACTTATTTAAACAATAATCTTACAACCCGAGGGTTGATCAAATGGTTAAATATGTTTGCGGCAGGTGCGGGTACGTCTTCGGCGAGGAGGAGATGAAGGTTTATAGAGGCAAGGTTCAGTGCCCCAGGTGCACTTACGAGATTATATACAAAGTCGCTAGGCCTTACAGGCTTGTAAAAGCCGTCTAGACCTTCTCGCGGAGAACTCCTTTATCCATGAAAAACTGTTTGTCAGCTATAGTCAAATCATCTGGGTCGTGTGAGACAAGTAGGGTGGGTAAACCTAGCGCCCTTGCTATTCTAGAAACCTCTCTCCGCAACTCCCGTTTAAACTCAACGTCTATATTCGAGAAAGGCTCGTCTAATAAGAGGACGCGGGGATTAGAGGCTAGGGCCCTAGCCAACGCCGCCCTTTGTTGCTGCCCGTAGGATAGCTCGGAGGGTCTCCTATCCTCCAACCCTTTCAAGCCGACTAGATCGAGGATCTCGCTTACCTTCCTAGAGTCTGGTTTAATCCCCCTACCCTTCATAGCGAAGGCTATGTTCTCGTAGACTGTCATGTGGGGGAATAACAGCAGGTTCTGGGGGAGGTATCCAACCCACCTCTTCTCCGGGGGCTTGTTCACTTCGGTCTTCACGTAGGCTTTGAAAACTGTCTCGCCGTTGATCACTATAAGCCCTCTAACAGGTTTAACCAGGCCTGCGATAGCTTTTAGCAGAGTGGTCTTGCCAGCCCCATTAGGGCCGTGGATAACCGCTATTTCACCACGCGCTACAACAAGCTCCTCCGCCATAACTCTGAAGCCGCCTATCGCTACGACGAGGTCTCTTACCTCAAGTCCGCTCAAAGCCGCCACTCCTGATGATTCTCGCTAGGAGACTTATAATAAACGATACTATTATAGAGAGGATTATCATAGCCAGCGCGATATTCACATTCCCTGAACCCATCTCAACATATATTGCACCCGGTAACGTTGCTGTCCTACCGATTATTATACCGGCTACCATGACTGTTGCGCCGAAATCTGAGAAAGCCTTCATGAAACCCATTAGAATAGCGGATAAGAGACCTCTCCTTGCTAAGGGTATTACAACGCTAATATAAGTGCTTAAAAAGCCGTGTCCAAGCGTCCTGGAAACATACTCGTACTCGACGTCTACTGTTTTAAAGGCCTCTATCATCGGGGTCAGCATAGTGGAGAAAGCAAGGATAAATTGGACGAGAACAGCCCCGTTTAAAGTGAATAGTAGGTTTAAGATGCTGTTGAGCCACCTTCCCAGAGAAGTCTGGGCTATGAAGAGGAGGAGAAGACTACCTGTAGCCACTGGCGTCGTAGTGAAGGGTAGTGTGAGGAGAGACTCTGCGACCAGGGTTAGCAGACCACCCCTTCTAGCCATCACGTAGGCTATGCTTATAGCGAGCGGTGCTGCGAGAATAGTTGCGAGGAAAGCTGCGACTAGACTCAGCGTGAGGGCGCTCCTGAACTCCCATGAAGTAAACGCAGTTGCGAGAGATCCCATGCCAACGCCGGATACAACACTAGCTATCACGTAGATGCTTACACCTAGTGATGTTAATAATATTATTAACATCGGTAAATCCATGCCCGGTTAACCCCCGCTTAAATTGACTATACCACAGCGCTTATAAATTCTCGCTAATGTAATCGATGTAATAGATTTAGTGGGGTTGTGGCTTGAAGTTAATAATTGTATTGACATTGATATTCGCGGTGATAATAGGAGGAGCACTCTACTACATGTACTCTAGAAAACCTAGTAGCACGAGCGGAGAGATAATAGTGGACGCCGCACCTATAGCCAAGCCTGTTCTGGATAAAGTGATAGGTGTATTCGAGAATGAGACCGGGGTCAAAGTATATGTATCCTACGATGCAACAGGGGTTATATACACCAAGATCAAGGAGGGCACCCCGATCGATGTAGTCGTTTTCGCCTCCAGGGATTGGGGTTTGAAAGCTTTAAACGAGGGCCTGGTGTACCCTACTCCTTCAACGGGTTTAGGCTACCAGCTCGTGGTGGTGTACGTCAGGGCTTCCACGCCCTACAATATTACCTGTCTAGACGATCTAGCCGAATACAATGTTAAAATAGGGGTCGCCAACCCGGATGTAGCCCCGGCTGGGTACGAGGCTATGAGGATAATAAACCAGAGCCCTAACGCCAGCCTCTTGAAGAGCAAGATCGTGGTGGCCAAGGATATAGCGGAGCTGGCAACATGGTTCAAGATAGGGGTTGTAGACGTTGCTTTCATATGGAATACGTTCAACTCGACGCTAGCCAACCTCACGAAGGCGGTCATCTACCCTTGGAGATGCGGCTACAACACCACCGTCTACTATTCACCCGTATACATTTCGAAAACCAGCAGGAACGTCCAGGAGGCGAAGGAGCTAATTGAATTCCTCTCATCAGACTACGTTAAAAATATTGAGAGGAGCCTAGGCTCCTTCGCGACGGAGGAGGAGGCTAGGGTTTTCATAAAGTCTTCTTCAACGTGAAAACCAGGCCTATGGCCTCCAAGATTATCTTGGAGGCTAGTATGGATGTTACACCGCTTGGATCAACCATCGGATTCAACTCGACTACATCCAGCCCTACAATCCTGCTCGACTTCAAAACAACCTCCCTCAGCAAGCCCAGCATCTCCCAGGGTGTGAGCCCGAGAGGCTCCGGGTTGCTGACGCCGGGCGCGTAGGAGGGGTCGAAGACATCCATGTCCACGCTTATATAAGTTGACCCAAGCCCTCCAATATCGGGTCTCTTCCTAGCCTCCTCCACATTTATCACCTCAACGACATCGGTATTCTTAATGTACTCTATCTCCTCCGCGCTTAGGGCCCGGGAACCTATGTGCACTATCCTGAACCCCTTTTCGGCGAGCATCCTCGCAAAAGTAGCGTGGTTTAACCTGGAGCCCAGGTACTCGCTCCTCATGTCTAGGTGTGCGTCGAATATTACAATAGTGTCCACCTGGTCTCTAAGCGATAGTACGAGGGGGAGTGTGACCAAGTGTTCTCCGCCGATGAATATCTTCAGTGAATCCCCGTATTCGCTTGCAATACCCCTCGCAACAACCTCTATGTTCCTTAGAGACGTATCGACGTCTCCTTGAGGTATAACAATGTTGCCTAAGTCCACCAACCCAATGTCCTCTAGGCTCCTGCCTGTTAGTAGGGAATAAAGCTCCAGGTTGCAGGCTGCTTCTCTAACGCTGTCTGGGGCCAACCTGGTGCCCGGGCGGTAGGTTGAAGTCGAATCCAGGGGTACACCCGTCACAACTATCCTAGCATCCTCTTTCTCAATGCAACCGAATGGTTTAGTCCTCGTTGTCAGGTGGCGCCAAGCCATCCCGGAACACCCAGCTATAATGATTCGTCTTTATATTAACCGCTTATTTTATATGAATCCCCTATGGTGTGGTTGTTTGAGCGACCTCTACGATAAGCTCGTCGACCTCGCCAAGAAGAGGGGGGTGTACTGGGTCTCATATGAAATCTACGGTGGTTTAGCGGGCTTCTACGACTTCGGCCCTGTAGGTGTTCTACTGAAGAGGAGTGTCATCGATGAGTGGCTTAGAACGTTTGTCTACGCGTTCGACTTCGTGGTTGAAATAGAGACGCCGATTATAAGCCCCCAAGTAGTCTTCAAAGCCAGCGGCCACGAGGAACATTTCACGGATCCAATAGTGGTGTGCACGAAGTGTGGTAGAGTCTACAGGGCAGACCACTTGATCAAAGAGGCAACGGGCATCAACGTGGAGGGAGCCAGCCTCGAATCGATGTGGAGGATCATAGTTGAGAAAGGTGTTAAATGCCCGGAGTGCGGTGGCGATCTATCCAAGCCCGAGAACGCTCTACTGCTCTTCAAAACAGAGATAGGTCCTTATAGAGGGCAACCAGGCTACTTGAGGCCGGAGCTAGCGCAGGGGATGTTCGTTGACTTCAAGACAGTTTTGAACATTGCTAGGAACAAGCTCCCGCTAGGCATAGCCCAAGTGGGCAGGGTTGCCAGGAACGAGATATCCCCGAGGCAGGGCCTCCTGAGGTTGAGGGAGTTCACCATCATGGAGTTAGAGTTCTTCCACGACCCCTCCGAGAGCCGGAGGGATGTCGAGGACTACCTCTGGTTTGTTGAGGGGGAGACCCTTAACGTGGTTACAGCTGAAAGCCGTGAGCGGGGGATTGAGGAGCCCGTTAAATTGACTGTGAGGGAGGCTTTTGAGAAAGGGGTTGTCAAAAACCCGTGGCTCGCCTTCTGGATGGGCGTAGGCGCTAAGTTCGTTAGATCCCTCGGCATACCCCCTGAGAAGACAAGGTTCCTAGAGAAGCTACCCCAGGAGAGAGCACACTACTCAGCTCAAACATTCGACCAGGAGGTATACTCGAGTAAATTCGGCTGGGTTGAGATCGCGGGATACGCTTACAGGACAGACTACGATTTGAAGAGACACATGGAGTACAGCGGGGTAGACATGTTTTTCTTCAAGAGATATGAGAGGCCTCTAGAAGTCGTCAAGAAGAGGGTTCTCATCGATTATAAGAAGCTGGCGGAGTTTCTCGGGGAAAAGTATCAAAGCGTGTTGAAGAGCCTCCAGTCCATGAGCCAGGAAGAGCTGTACGAAGAGTTGACTAGCAAAGGGTATGTTTTGATCGGCGACGTCAAGCTTGGAAGGGAGTTCTTCAACCTGAGGGAAGAGAAGACTCTAGTCCACGGGGAGAAGATCATACCCCACGTTGTAGAGCCGTCCTTTGGAGTGGAAAGACTCCTCTACATCCTCTTAGAATACTCCTATACCGTAGTCGAGGATCGAGTTGTCCTACGCATCCCGCCGAGGCTAGCGCCATACCAGGTGGCCGTCTTCCCACTCCTGGCGGGGAGCAAAGAGGAGCATAAGGCTATGAGCTCTCTAGCGAGGAGTATAGTGAAAAAGTTGAGAGAGAAAGGCCTACGCGTTGTCTACGACGAGGAGGGGAGTATTGGCAGAAGGTATGCTAGGGCTGATGAGATCGGCGTGCCCTACGCTGTCACAGTCGACCACCAGTCTCTCAGGGATAACACTGTAACGATTAGATTCAGGGACACTAGAAACCAGGTTAGAGTAGAGATAGACAAACTATACGATACCATACTTAAATATCTGGAAGACAATAAAATGGCTTGAGAGATGGGTGATATGAGCCAGGAGAAGAAGGAGACTGGCGAGGTAAAGGAAAGTAAAATTGAAATAAGCAAACTATTAGCAGTAGTCCCGCCGGCCAGCGAACTGAAGAAAAAAGAGACGAGCATAAAGGAGAAGAGGATTAGAGTCCAACACGACCCCAGCGTAGACCCCTCGAAGCTGAAAATACCCTCCGAGCTGGCTAAACTCCTCGGCGTGAAAGACGGGGATACTGTCGAGCTTGTTGTAGCAGGCAAGAAGAAGTTCACCTACACAGCCCAGGTCTTCGAGTCGAACGACTTGAACGTCGTGATAGCACACCCGGACGAGCTGGTGAAAAACGGGGTTGCCAATAACAGTATCGCAACTGTCCGGAAAGCCCGCGCCTGAGGACAAGGGTCTCATTAATGCTTCAGTCTAACTGTTTACAATAAGAGGTTCCACATATGAGTAGCCTGAGCAGCGAGGACATGCTCACATCCTTGAAGAAGCTGATCGACGACTACGAGGAGATCATCGACCTGGCTAAGGGGATCCGATATGCAAGCGACAGGAAGTTGATAAAGGGCTTTATACAGAGGTTGTCCAGCGCCCTCGACAAGACGGGCTGGCTCTTGGAAGAGAGCGGGAAGGCGACTACCGGAGACCCGTTAACGCTGAAATATATTCAAACATACCACGCGTACCTCATAATGGTTTCAATACCCTACCTCAAAGACCTGCTCGACGAGGCCCTGATTGAGCTTGAAAAGAAGGGCTTTAGAGAAGAGTGCAACGACCTGAGGGTTCTCCACGATAGAATAAGCCTGCTTCTCAAGACTAGCGTCGAGGTTTAACAGGCCCTTCAATTAAATAATCTATGATAAAAATCTGTAGCAGGGGAGTGCTTGAGAGAGGTAAGTGTTGAAGAGTACTTGGACTTCGTTTCGAGAAATAGAAAAATTGTCATCGAAGACCAAGAGATAGAGCTCAGCCCCATCCCCATAACTAGGATAGAGCCTCTCAAGGAGGAGTTGACAGATATCTCAACCACTGTCTGGAGTTTCCCTCTGAGAGGATCCTGGGCCACGCATAAAGGTGATTACAGGGGGAACTGGCCGCCTCAAATAGCGAGAGCCTTGATACTCCTCTACACTCGAGCAGGCGACTTGGTGTTAGACCCTATGGCAGGGTCGGGTACGACCTGCATAGAGGCTGTCCTCCTCGGTAGGAACTGTATTGCAGTCGACATAAACTACAACGCTGTCATGCTAACCCACCACAGGTTATACTATTTAGTCAAATACCTGAGGGAGACAGGCAGGGGAGTTGACGCCTGGTACAAGGTCTACCTAGGGGACGCCCGGGATCTCCACGCCCTGGGGAGCGAGAGCGTCGATTTGATCGCGACACACCCCCCGTACTTCAACATAATCAAGTACGGGGATTATGAGAGGGTTGAAGGCGATTTATCCAGGTCGAGGAGCCTCGAGGAGTACTTAGGCTGGATGAGGAGTATTACGCGAGAGTTCTACAGAGTGCTCAAACCAGGGGGCCATGTCGGGATACTGGTCGGCGACACAAGGGTAAGGAAGCACTATGTGCCTATATCACACTACGTCCTAGACCTCCTTTTGGAATCAGGGTTCATCCTCAGGGAGGAGGTCGTTAAGATACAGCACAAGATGAAGACCACGAGAGAGTTCTGGAGTAAGATGCGTGGCAGAGACTTCCTGCTGATATACCATGAGAAACTCTACGTCCTGAGAAAGCCTCTCCCAAGCGAGGATGTGAGGAAACTGAAATACAGCATGAAGCTGGAATTCTAGTTTATTCCAACCCGAGCTTGAGGGCGATATCATATATTAAAGGAGGCTTCCAATACTCTCCTTCAGCTACTTTCAATATACCGATAACCCATACTATGAGAACAAGTATGCCAAATAGGGTTGTCAACATTTTTCCTATTAACCCTAAGTGTATGATGGATAGAATTAGGTCTAGGATTTCAATTACAGCGTACCCTAGGATTGCCACTATGAGAAAGCTTATTGAAAGGATAGACCAATGCTTAACATATTTCACACCTGGTTTAAGGATGAGGGACACCACCGGCCCGACTACCGGGATAAACCATGCGATTAGAGCATATATCTTCTCCTCTTCTTGAGCCGCCACCCCAAAAAACCCCCGCTAAAACCTTCTTTTAATACAGCTGGTTGGAATAATAAAGTGTTTCTACACTAAGGAACCCGAGCAATGTTTCACGAGGGTGTTTGAGAGCATAATCCTTTTCTCTTCAACTCCCTGTGCACCCGTATAATATTTGCGAGGACGAGGCTCCTGAACTCTCTTAATTTTGCTTCAGGCGGCGTCCTACCTGTGACTAGTATGATGTAGTAGTTTTTGTCGCTCTGCTCCTCTATTAACACCTTGAAGTCGCCTAGCTCGGCGAGGTTCTTCTTAACCATGTCCACGACTTGGATAGGGTCGCAGTCAACGGGGAACTCGTATCTCACCTGGAACCTCTTCTCTTCCTCAACCTCCTCCATTACAATGCCACCCGAGAAGAGGGTTGAATTAGGTATTTTAACCAGCTCGCCTGAGTCGAGGATTATCTTTGTGTACATTAAGCCTACTTCCACCACGAGGCCTTTCAACGATGGCACCGTGTAGTCCAGGCTGAAAGCCTTGTAGGCAGGGAACGTGATCGCTGAAACAGGTAGGCTTGTACCGCTCACTCTGACTATGGAGCCCGGTCTTATGAAACCGCTACCCAGGATTATTAAACCCGCGAACAAGTTGGCTAAAACCGGCTGGAGCCCGAGACCGAGTACGAGGCCTGTGAACGTAGCACCCGCTAGTATGCTCTCACCGCTTACACCTACTATAGCTAGTATTACGACACCCAGCGTGGTGTAGCCTACAACGAGGAACACGTTCCTGATCATGTATGCTTCGCGGCCTAAGTGCTTAACCTTGGATAGAATCATGGAGGAGACGAGCTCTATTACCGATATACCTAGGATCAACGCCAGGATAGCCTGTATCAGCGTGTAGTAGTCTACTATTACGACGCGCAACCCCTCGGGGAGTACGCCGGGTTGCTTGATCGCCCACGCGACTAGCCCGACTACTATGATTAACAACAGCAGGTATACTAGCCTCCTCATGTAGCCCACTCAACTTGGTTTAAAGACATTGACGACCTATAAAGAAACCTGTGGAAGCATGTGCAGGTTGCTAGCAGCCGTAGGCTTGAACCCTAGGGGTGGCTGGCTCACAGACATCTTCAAGGCTTTCGTGGAGTCGAGTAGGAGAGATGACTACCTCGCTAGGTTGACCGGGGGGAGGAGCCTTTCACACGACGATGGCTGGGGGATTGCTGGGGTCGGTGCCGCAGGCCCGGAGTACGCTGTCCTCTACCACAGGAGCCTCCTGCCAATATTCCACACCCATAGCCGGGCTGAATTAGAGCTCATAGTGGAGAGGCTGCGCCGCTACGATAAAATCTACTTTATCGCCCATGCCAGGAAGGCTGGTAGGAGGGAGCCCTACGGTGAGGAGTTCGTCCACCCCTTTAAATATGAGTTCGGGAAGAGCGTGGCCTGGTTCGCCCATAATGGGGGAGTAGATAAGAAGAGCCTGGGAAAAGTGCTCAATGTAAACCACCTCTCGAGGGTTGACTCTGATATAGCGGGATTGTTTATAGTGGACAAATTATCGAAGTGCACCGGTGAAATCGGGGAGTGCGTCGCCGACGCCTACGAGGAGTTAACCAGGTACGTCCCGGAGGGAGGGGCGTTGAACACCCTCCTCCTCTTGCTCTCGGAGAGCGGGCCCCGCTTGTATGTGAGCTACTTCTACAAGGAGACCGCCAGGGAGGTAGACCGCCTCTACCGCGACTACTACAAGGTTTTCTCGCTTGAGTCAGACGACTACATCGCTGTCTCGAGCTCGACACTGCTAAACTACTACAACACAGGGAATGTTAGAGAGCTCGAGGAAGGATTATACGAGTTGTCTGAGAAGGGTTTACGTAAGCTGAGCACGCTGGGCGGGTGAAGCTTAAAAAATTGCCCAGGAGATATAGGTTAGAGCAGATGGTGGTTTAAATGAGTAAAACATATGATACTCTGGGAAACTTGAAAGTAGGTAGCTTTATCATAATAGACAACGAGCCTTGCAGGATAGTTGAGATGTCGAGGGCTAAGACGGGTAAGCACGGTAGTGCTAAAGCACACGTGGTGGCGATAGGCTTGTTCAGTAAAGCCAAGAAGACTCTTGTAGCACCTGTTGACACGCAGGTTGAAGTCCCCATCATAGAGAAGAGGGTGGGGCAGGTGATAGCCGACATGGGCGATAAAGTCCAGGTAATGGATCTAGAGACCTACGAGACCTTTGAAGTAGAGAAGGAGTTTATAGATGAGAAGATACGGGACAAAGTGCAGACAGGGGTTGAAGTAGAGTACTTATCCGTCGCCGGTAAAAGGCTTATCGCTAGATTGAGGTAGCGTCCAGCTCACAGTAAATCGGGTATGAACGCGGGCTTCTCGGCGAGCCTTATCAACGGTATTGTAATACCTGGCTTAGGGTGTTTTGAAAACTCGAACTTCTCCTCGCTCAGTGAAGCTATGATGTAATTAGTGTCCTTCAACTCCTCGGCTTCCCTACCCTCAGCAACGTAATAGTAGAATATTGGGATACCGTAGTACTTGTAGTAGTCTCTGAAGACACCTAGTATCCCGAGCACTATCTTCCCCTCTTTATCGAACCTGAGGATATAGGATGACCCCTGTGGGACGGATATGGATGCCGCGAGCCTAACTAGATCGCCCAGACTGCTCACTCTTACCGGGACTACTTTCTCTAGCGAACCCTCCATAGATACTATACCTCTTGTAAATCGTCCTGTAGAGTTTATAGAAAGCCCTGGAATTTAAACCGATGGTTCGGGGCGTGGACTTCAGTAGGCCTTTCGGTATAACGATGAAGGCTTCGTCGGACGCGTAGTGTTTGTATATTATCTCCCCCTCTGGGTTTATGAGTAGCGTGGGCAACGAGTACACAGTGTTATCCCTCATTACAAGCCTGCCGCCGGGTACTAGAACCCACACCCTGTATATCAAGGCTAGGCTTTTCGACAACTCTATATAGTTCTTCGGGGGGTTTAATTGGGGCAAGCCCACTATTAGGAGGTTGACACCGTTTTCAACCATGAACCTTGCTATCTCAGGGTAGAAGATTTCATCCTCGATCAAGGTGTTGAAGATAAACCCGTTGTCGTTGAGCATCTCGAGGTCCGAGCCCCTCGACAAACCCAGCATCCTCTCCCTCTCGTTTAAAACAAGCTTCCTCCGTGTAACCAAACCCTCCTCAAGATCCCAGGAGGCGAGGGCAGTTGAAACATATATCTTAGAGGAGACTTTCTCCAAGTAGGATGGGAGGACGATGCTGACGCCGTAGTGGCTTGACAACGTGGTTAGCGTGCTCATGTACGTCGACTCCCTCGTTAAAGCAAAGAACCTGCGGAGGTTCTCCTTGGCACTCTCATCATATAAATGGATGACGGGGCCGTAGGGTTGCATGTATGGGAGTATGATCGTTGAGACGTTGTTCTCGCTTGCGTAGAACACTATTTTCCTGGCTGACTCCAGGTTGAGCCTTAGACCAGCCTCGTACACGCTTATGTGGGCTACCGCTAGTAAGCCCCCTGAAACCCCTCCCCCGCCGATCAAGTCGACTTTCATCACGCTAGTCCTCGTCGCCTACTCGGCTAGCTGGTTAGACAGTGTTTATAGTACTTGTCCACGAGGAAATTCAGCAACTCCTTATTGTTTAAAACCCGGTTGTTTAGCTCCTCGTATATCCCGTTTAGAACCTTGAGGTAGTCTTCATTACCGTTGGCTACATCATCCATTTTCTTCTCCAGGTTGCTAGTCGCCTCCACGCCGATCATGGGGGCATTCTCCCACTCTTTCATCCACCGGTTCTTTCCTTTCTTCTTCTCCTGGGGGAAGAGATCATTGTAGAGAAGCTCCGCGACAAGCTTCCCCTTCCGTAGCACAACTAAGCTGTTTTCTTTAATCACCTTGACGTAGCCCCTTCCTGTTAGGGTTGAGAGTATTTTAGCATATGTGCTAGGCCTCCCAATACCTTTCTCCTTCATCCACGCCACAACCTCGTGAACAGTCGGCAACGGGGGTTTTATAAGGCGTACTTCTTTAACCTCCGCGACAACAGAGCCCTCTATAGGCGGTAATCTCCTACTGGTCTCGGCTTTAATCGCCTTATATATTCTCAGGAAGCCTGGTTCGATGACCCCGACGTAGTCGGTCTGCTCTATGCTGGCTTTAGCCTTACACTCATCGGCTTCTTTGAGACATAGCTCCACAGTATACTTCTCCTCGACAACCTTAGCGGGCTTCATCTGGCTTGCTATGAACCTCCTGAATATCAAATCATAGAGGGAGTAGTGTTCTTTCCTCAACTGTATCGGGAAGTCTAGTACACCTTCTTTCACAAGCTCTCTCAGCCTTTCAGCGTCGATAGGCCTAGTAGGCCTAATACACTCGTGCGCCCCTCCAGCCCCCCATGTCCTTGGCTCAAACAGGTTAGGGTCTCCAATACTCTCAGTGATGTACTGCCTGGCCACTGAAATTCCCACATCGCTGACCCTAGTGCTATCCGTCCTGTGGTATGTTATCAGGCCTATCTCAAACAACTCTTGGGCAATACTCATTGTTTTCGAAGCCGAGAAGCCGAGGGTTCTCGAAGCCTCTGCTATCAGTGTGTCCGTGGTGAAAGGCGGTGGAGGGTTTACCTCAACCCCCTCTTCATACTTTGGTCTAGGTATCCTCGCCTCCACTCTCTCCTTGAACGCTCTTAGGACTTTATCGACCTCACGCTTAGACGTGGGCTTAAACTTCTTTCTCTTCGACTCCGATACCTCCTTGTACAATTCATCTATGAGTTTCTTCAAGCGTCTCTCCTTAAGGGGGGCGATGATTCTCTTCTCAACCCCGTTGTATGATATGGTGAGATCGAGCTTGTATTCATTTACTTTTTCCCTCTTACTCTCTTCGTTTATAATATGCATTAACACAGGGCTCTGTACTCTACCGGCACTCCAGTTATAGTTTGGTCTACAACACTCCGACGCGCTCTTAATGTTCCTCTTAGGGTCGCTCATTATCTCATAGCAGTAGCTGGCCCAAAGGTATTTCTGGAGGATCGCCGATAACGTGAATCCAACCCACCTGTCGTCCAGCCTTCTAACGATCTGTGCTTTAACCATGTTCAAGTTCACATCCTCGGGTGCCGCTATAGCGTTTAGAATAGCCCTCTTGGTGACCTCGTGGAATCTAACCCTCTTAACATTCTTGTTAAACGGCTTCAGGAGGACTGCTAGATCCCACGCTATCTTCTCGCCCTCTGTATCGGGGTCTGTTCCTATTAGAACCAGGTCTACCTCCCTGGCTAAGTCGCGTAGGGCTTTAACCACGTCGAGCTTCCTCGAGGCTATCTTACTGCAGGGAGGGGAGTCCTCGGGCTCTTCTGTGAACTGGCGGCCGTCCTCGCACTTCTTTATATCAGTGTAGATTGGGATGTACTTGGAGTCTTGTCTTATTACACCGTAGACATCCTCGTCTCTAACATCCTTCCCCTCTAGTTTTTCAAATATGAGATCCCTACTCTTGCTCGCCACCAGGTCGTACACGTGGCCTCCACTTGCTATTATTGTTAGAACATAGTTGCCTGTAGCCACCTCGTAGGCTAGTAGGCCCTCGCCCAAGATCCTGATCGACGGCCTACCGAAGAACCTGGCTATAGTCCTAGCCTTGTTGGGGGACTCCACTATCATGAGGGCTGATTTAACTAATTGCAACACCTTGCTCTCCTTGACCTCCCCTCTCATAACCTTGGAGACTTCCTCTCTATCCCTGTCTATTTCAGCCATCAACTCCTTCAAGTCTACTTCCTTCAGCTCCTTGATCTGGAATTCCTCGAGAACCCACCGCAACCTCCTAGTTAAACCCCTTAGAAGCCTTATGTCGTCTACAACCAGGATGGAGAGGCCTTTAGTCAAGCCACCGGGGTAGAGCCTGCTCGTCCTACCGCTCGCCTGGATGTAGGTTGTAGCGTCGGGTATCATGATGTACTGTTGCCCATCCTCGCTCACCAGCGCTACCTCGCCTATGTTGCTGAGCTTAGCCTTGATATCCTCCCTTGAAATGTACTTCCTGGCCATCTCGAGGGCTGTCATCAGGTCTCTTAGTAGAGGGGTCTCCTCAACGTGCTCGCCGTTCAGCTTCTTCTTGAAGTCCTCCCTGATCTTGGCGAGCGCTCCCGCGCTAAGCCTCCTAAACCTCGAGGAAAGCCTGCCCACGATCTTCTCGACCTCGCGTTTCTCGTCGCCCTCAAGAACCTCCATGACCGATGAGAGTAGTCTCAGGAGGTCTATGGGGGAGACGTCTTCCAGCCTGGTGCTGAACTTGTGGCGTGGCACACCAGCGAATATAGCGTACCTGACTCTAGCCGGCATGTCGAGGCCTCTGACGAGGGTTCCATAGTAGACTGCGACGCCTACAAGTACGTCTACTTCACCTTTCTCGAACTCGCTTAGGATCCTAGCGGGTTTCTTGCTGTGGAAAGACTCCGCTTTAACACCGTTCTCCCTGAGCAACTCGGCTAATTTATCCGCGTATTCAACGCCTTTATCCAGCGGTACGTAGATTAATCCGCCTCCGCCCAGCCTCTTAACTAGTTGGACAACAGTGTTCTCCAAGCCGTCTTCAGGGAGGGTGTAGACGTCAACTATATTCCTCAAAGCCTCGGGCCTAGAGCCTGCTACGAAGTTGAGGAAAACCTTGAAAAGCTTAGGGTAGACCCCTCTAGGCCTACCTGTAGCGGTGTTCACTACGAGGACTGTATCTATCCTCTTCTTGACCTCCTTCAGCTTAGCGCTCAGCTCCTCTACCTCTCTCTCAACCTTCGCCTTCTCCTCTTCGCTGAGCCTCCTAGCCAGCATCTGAGTGGCTTTGACGAGCCTTATACCCTCTTCTATATCTTCGTCCGTTAACCCTATTAGCTTGAGGACTGTCGCGACGGATTTCCTGCTTCTCAGGACAGCGTCCACGTCGTCCATTACGATAAGCTTATACTTGTGTCTACTCAGGTATTCGACGTTCTCCAGCAGGAACCTGTTTGTGGCCAGGAGAATGTTGAAGCTCCCCTCCTGGATGGCCTTCATAACCTCGTCCTTCTCCGCCTTGCCCATCCTTCCATGGAAGAATACTATTCGAAGACACTCCTTGTCATCCCCGCTTTCACATATCCTCAGGCCGGCGTTCCCAGCGAGCTCCTTGATCCTGTCGACTGCTTGCATAAGCAAAACAACTGTAGGGAATGCTAGTATAACCTTGACCCCCTTGTCTCTACTTGCTAAGAAGAGGGATATTGCAAGCGAGAACAGGGTCTTGCCCATACCTGTCGGGGCTACAATGGTGAAAGAGACGCCTTTAAGCACCCTCTTAGCCCATGTCCTCTGGGCACTAGAGGGCCTAGAACCCCTCGTAGCTTTCTTGAAAAACTCTTCGAACTCCCTTACCAGAGCCTCCTCTTCGAGGATCTTCTTTATACCTCCATCCCTGTTGGCCAGTCTCTCATAGTACATTTTGAAGAGTTCAAGATCATCTAGTTCGTCGACGCCTCTCTCATCAATCTTAGCCTTCAACGACCGGAAATCTTCCTCCCGGAGGCAGGCTTTGCATGGAGCCCTGTAGAATAAGCGGAGGTCGTCTACCGCCCCACCGCAGTTAGGGCATGCATGCCTGTAAACGGCTAGAGGCTCGTCAAGCTTCCTTAAAACAAACTCCATGAAACCAGCCATTCTCTATCCATGTGATAACAACCGTTGAGGGAATACTTATATAATTTTCTCTAGTCGAGAAAAACATCTTCACGCGATTACTCCACGCGACTTAACAACCTTGTCCGGGTATATCACGATCCCCTTGTCGGTTATATCGAATGGGTGCCTCTTGAGGCTGTGGCTAGTCCCCCTCATCTTCCACACTATGATGCTACGCACGAGCTCGCCCTCCACCTCATCTAGGTCGAGCCTGACAATACCGTCCGCCGCGTGCTCTACACCAGGCCCACCGAAACCCCTCTCGGTCACAGACACCTGTGAGACCAGTATTGATGTAGTCCCCGTGCCCGAGAGGACTTTCTTCAAAGCCATGAGCACGCTCCTCGCCACGGAGGGCTTGGTCAGGTATAGTGTTGAAACACTGTCTATCGCAACCCTCATAGCGTTGATATCCTTGATAGCCGCTCTGAGGACGTCCACTAGCTCGTTTACATCCGTCGGGTCTTTGACAACGTACTTCTCCCTTTTAGCCGCCTCACCTATCCCGCCCGTGAAAGCGTCTACAACCGCGAAGACCCCTTGCTGCTCGTACTGCTTCACATCCCAGCCGAACTGCTTCATGTTGATCCTCACTTGGACGGGGTGCTCCTCGAGAGCCACGTAGATACCTGGTTCACCCATCTGGAGCCCGTTCCACAGGAACTGGCTTGCCATTATAGTCTTGCCTGTCCCAGGGCCGCCGCTCAGCAAAACCACGTTCCTCTTGGGTATACCACCGTGTAATATCTCGTCGAAACCCGGTATGCCTGTTTTAACTCTTTCAACCATACTACGCCACCCTACACTACGATATACTCATTTTATCGTTTTACCTAATAAACAGTTACATGGCGTTTTTCCCGTCGAAACGTTTAATGCTTCTCGATTAATACATAAACTCCAGTTGGGGAGGTGGCCCTAGTTGAGTAAACCCAGTGAAGTGAAGCTTAGAGTCCTTGAAGCAAGGGTCTCAGATGTAGGGAGGAAGATAGCGCGTATCGACGAGAAGGTTATGAGGAGTATTGGAATTGAGGCGGGCGACTATATCGAGGTCATAGGCCCCAAAGGCTCAGCTATAGTGAGGGTGCTACCGGGGAGGCCGGAGGACACGGGTAAAGAGGTGATTAGGCTCGACAGCTATATTAGGAGTAAAATAGGGGTCGGGATAAACGAGTATGTTAGGATCAGGCTCGCTAAGATAGAGCCCGCGACAAGAGTGGTTCTAGCCCCGCTTGCCACAGACATATACGCCTCCTTCGGGCTGATAATAGACCCCTACTATGTGAAACGACAGCTACCCCCCTACACCCCGGTTAGCAGGGGGGACATCATAACTATACCCATCCCGGGCTCGGAGATAAAGATGGTGGTAGTCAACACGCAACCAACACCAAACGTCTACATAACTGACAAGACGGAGATCGTTGTTGAAGAAGAGCCTGTGAAAGAGGAGGCTATTGCAACCGGGGTTCCGAGGGTCACCTGGGAGGATATCGGGGATTTAGAGGAGGTTAAGGAGAGGATAAGGGAGATAGTTGAGCTACCTCTGAGACACCCCGAGTTATTCAACAGGCTGGGTATAGAGCCCCCTAAGGGGATCTTACTTTACGGCCCGCCTGGAACTGGTAAAACCCTCCTCGCCAAGGCCCTAGCCAACGAGATAGGAGCGTATTTCACAGCCATCAACGGGCCTGAGATTATGAGTAAATACTACGGTGAGTCCGAGGAGAGGCTTAGAGAGGTCTTCAGAGAAGCCGAGGAGAAGGCCCCGGCCATAATATTCATCGATGAGATAGACAGCATCGCTCCTAAGAGGGAGGAGGTTACTGGTGAGGTTGAGAAGAGGGTTGTAGCCCAGCTACTGGCCTTGATGGACGGTTTGAAGGAGAGGGGTAGGGTCATAGTTATAGGAGCGACGAATAGGCCTGACGCACTCGACCCAGCCCTGAGGAGGCCTGGAAGGTTCGACAGGGAGATAGAGATACCCCCGCCCGACAAGAGGGCTAGGAGAGAGATACTGGCTGTGCACACGAGGAACGTGCCTCTAGCCGAGGACGTCAACCTAGATACCATTGCTGAGATGACCCATGGGTTCACTGGCGCTGACCTAGCCGCCCTGGTCAAGGAGGCGGCTTTAGCTGCTCTAAGGAGGTTTATCAAAGAGGAGGACATCGACTTAAACCAGCCTATCCCCGCAAGCAAGCTTGAGAAGCTCAAGGTGACGATGAGCGACTTCATGAGCGCACTCAAGGTTATACAGCCAACTCTGATCAGGGAGGTATTCGTCGAAGTACCCGAGGTTAGATGGGATGATATTGGCGGGCTAGACGACGTTAAACAACAGTTGCGGGAGGCTGTTGAGTGGCCCCTGAAGTACCCTGATATCATCAGCAAGATGGGTATTGAGCCGCCTAAGGGTATCCTGCTCTACGG
>JAEMPJ010000051.1 GCA_022759365.1 Thermogladius sp.
GATTTTGATCTTCTCGTTGAAGGCGTCCAGGACTTTTCCAATGTTATTCCTGAAGTCACTGTACCTCGACAAACCTAGGGCGATCTCTATGACCTCACGCCTCTTCTGAGGGTCTAGCTGTATGATCCTCGTCAGGTTGAACTGCGGCGAGTAGATTATGTTCGTGAAGACCTCGGGCTTCTGCTTCCCGCTCTTCTCCACTAGGCCGAGCAGGGTCTTCAACTTATCCACGTACTCGCTGGTGCCCAACCTCAGCCTCTGGACGGGTTTAATGCTCGTCTTACCCTGCTCGGCTGTGAGCTCGTAGACGTGGATAGTGTTAGAAGTGTTCTGGACTTTATCCCCAACCCTCTCGAGGACTCTCTCGAGAAGGTAGAGTTTCCCGCCCTGTCTAACCAGGACTCTGATTAAACCCCTCGACTCGCCTGTCCTGAGGAGGTGCTTCGGCTGGGGGGTGGCGAAGGCCTCCGCGAACTCTACCTTACCGCCCACAGGGTTCTCGAAAGCGTATGCTATAGACATAAGTATGCTCGTCTTACCGGATCCAACCTCACCCTGTATGACAGTTATACCCTGGCTCGGGAATACTATTACACCCTTACGGAAGCTCCTGATGTTCTCGAGGTAGACCCCGAGTATCCTCAAGAATCCTCCCCCTCGGTGAGGGCCTTGTAAACCCTCTCGCTCGCGGAGATCTCAGCGGTCTTAGCCTTCCCCCCTATGATAAGGTCTGCCTCGAAGTCAGCCGGGATGTAGACAGGTATAGGCTTCTTAATCGGTAGGTCGACGGAGTACAAGTAGGCCTCCCTCTCGTTCAGGAAGGGCAGTGTCTCACGGGGGATACCGATGTTGCTGAAGTAGTCGAGGTCTGGTGTGTGGCTTGTCCTCATGGCTATGATCGTGTTGAAGTTCGCTAGGATCTGCCTGTCCATTAAGGTGGCCATCTGGGTTATAGCGATGAGCCCGATGTTGAACTTCCTCCCCTCTCTCGCGATCCTGGCGAACGAGTTGTAGACGGAGCGGACTCTCTCACTGCTCAAGTAAAGCGGGGCCTCCTCGGATACCACTGCGATCGGGGGGCTCCTGGAGGCTTCCAGCGGCCCCTTGGACATCCTACCCTCGAGGAGGCGCCTAGCCAGGGAAAGCGCGACTAAGTCGCCTTCCCTAACGCTGATCCTCGACAAGTCGACTATGAAGACCCCTCCCTCGTCGACCCTTGCGACGAGGTCGGATAGCGTCAAGCCTGGTTGCTCAGTGAACGCTATCTCCCTCAGCTTAGACGTCAACTCCTCAATGGACTTAGCGTTGCCTGGTAAGAAACGGTAAATGGGAGAGGGTATGTTCCTGGGGTTCCCGTAGATGTTCGCAAGCAACGCGTGGAGTATCGCGGAGACCGCGTCTGGGTCTTTGAGGAAGCTCACCGTCTTGAAGACGCTTAGCGAGTCGTCGACAACGTAGACAAGCCTCTTCGAATCCCCGTACAGCTTCGGCCTAGTCTTTATGTTGAGGGCTGTGGTGATAATCCTCTTCAGCTTCCTCAGTTGCTGGACGCTGCTGAACCCCCTCTCGAGCAGGTACCTGTGGAACCCTGTAGTTTTCTCCCCTCCAGAAGCTTTAGCGGCCGCCTCGGCTCTGACTAGGTTGTCGAAGATCAAGAGGTATAATGCGAGCAAGTCGCCCCTAGGGGTCACCACGTCGCCTGCCGTCGAGATGAGCTGGTTGCAGACAGCCTGGGTTAGACCACCTGTAGCGCACGCCTGGGAGACAACGATTGCTAAGGCGTCCAGCAGGTCCTCCACCAGCGCTGCATCCTCGTCGCTGAGGTCGAGCGCTATAGCGATGTCCGGCACGTCGATGTCGGACAACGCTATAGGAGTGGCTTTAACCCCACCGCCGAGATCGCCCGTCTTGTAGTCTAGGACTATGGTCTCCAGCGCCACGCTCCCGCCGACAGCCATAGCCTTCTCTACATTCCCCCTGAAGCCGAGCTCGCCCGAAGCCCCCGAGTACTCGCCGTGCCTGTCCAGTATAATCCAGGTCAACGGGGAAGTAGGGTAGGCTATGGATGAGACGATAAGCCCTTTAACCCCAGTCGTCTTCCCAGCGCCCGTCTGGCCGTTAACCAGCACGTGCTTGGCTATGATCCTGCCTAAGGGGAGCCTAATCCTGGAATCCTTAAAGTAGGCTCTCTCCCTCAGCTTGGGGTGTGGGGCGAGGCCTGCCCTGAGGAGGCATGCCGGCACTCCCTCCCCAGTAGCCTCGCTGACTTTGCTCATGAGCTGGGAGCTCTCTCTATCCGATGGGTCTATCTTATATACTTCGCTACCGGGCCTGGGCAGTGTCGAAGGAGTGTATAGGACTCCCTTGTCCTCATCGTACTCGAGGAAGGCCTCGGCCAGCCCCGTCTGGGTGAAAGAGTCCTCGAAGACAGCTGCCTCGTGGTGCGCCTCGATCCCAGGGGTGGGGGCCTCCATCCAGCTACTCAGCGTAGTCAGCTGTAGCAGGGTTTTCCTGCCCGCCTGGCTAACATAGTAGAAGTCGCCTATGCCGGGCGTGAACTCTCTCTTGAAGGTTATTAGAACCCTGTTCTCCCTCCATCCAGCTATGAAGCCAACCGGGCTCACGCGAACCCCCTCATGTAACCCAGCCTCTTCGTTGCCTCATACTTGAAAACCTCTATGAGAGGGTGGTTGGCTCTCCCTGAGACCTCCCTTATGAAGCTTATCATCCTTGGCTCGAACTTCTTCCTAACATACTCCTTCCTCAACCTGACAAGCTGGTCTACCTCCATGAAGCCGTATGGAGGATAGCCCGGCGCTCTCGTCAGCCTTGAGAAGATTGCCCCGGCACCCACCGCAAGCCTCCTCGACGCCTCCTCGACGCCAGCCTCGTCGACCGCAAACCCCTCCCTGAGCTTGATCAAGGGGCTTCTAGTGTAGAGGCTGAACACGTAGATGTTGACGCCGTCCACTGAGAGAGGCGTCCTCAACGCGTACACCCCGTGCCTCCCGTAGACGGGTGCGGCCACCGTGTGGAGGAGCCTCTCGGCGACACCGGGATCCCTCGCGTAGACACCCCTCAATACGTCTGAAGCCCTCCTAACGCTCCCAACGCTGATAGATCCATACCCACCTCTCCCCTCCAGCAACCTCCTGCTCCTGGCAATAGTCGTGAACTTAGTCGACTTCGCGAGCCCGTAGACCCTGTCCAGGAGCTCGCCTAAAATCCTATCCTTGCTTAACCCGGTGAGCAGGCTCACGATATCCAGCCCGTCGAACCCTAATCTCCTCGTCATCCCGCCCGCACCATACCATCTCACGAGAGTCCCGTCGAGGACGCAGATGGAGCCCGGGATCCTTTCAAGCGCTTTCACACAGTAGGACAGCTCCATGAGGGATATGATGTAGTTGGCCATCCTGTTGAAGTACCTTATCTTCCTCTCCCAGGCACCCAGGCTGATCCCGAATGCGCTGTCCAGCCCCTGTGTTATCAGGGAGGAAAGCATATCGGATACCTCGCCGGCCCTCTCGGACTCCACTAGTAGTTGCCTCTCGTCCAGGGGTTCGATAAGAACCCTGAACCCCTGGGGGGTTATGGAACTGTAGATGGCGTAGCTTTCAACCTCAGGCGTCCCAGACGAATTTGTAATGTACTCTAAGCTCGATCCCCTCCTAACAACGGCGCCGAGGTTCATCAGTGTGAAGCTGAAGCTGTCCGTTGAATAAGACTTGCCTGTATGGCCTGAGTCGACGAAGACTATAGGGTAGTCCAGCCCCTCCCCGAAGCCTGCTGGCTCGTAGAAGCTCCGGAAGAACTCCTCCCTGACTTTAAAGATGTCGAGTTCGCCCAGCCCCCTGTAGTCTTCAACCATGACTCTTACAACCGCCTTCAACCTCTCCTCAAGCGTAGAAGTCTTACTCAACCTCATCCACCGCCTTCAATATCTCCCTAATAACCTCCTCCACGGGAACCCCCCTGGAAACAAGGTCTATGAGCTCCTGCACTCTATCAGGGGGTATTTTTAAGCCGTATCTCGGCAGGAGTTGTTCCAAGAGTTTCCTCTCGCTCTCAAACAAGTCGGAGACCTGGGTGAGGCTTGTTAGGGTGAAGGGCTCAGCCTCCTCGACCCCCCTCACCCTGATGTATGCGTAGGCCGACTCCCTCTCAGCGGCGCTCCTCAGCCTCGCCAGGACAGTGCTGTCAACACCCCTGCTAACCGAGACCACCACGACACGCCACGGCTTCTTAAGCTTCTCCATCACATTTGAGAGCGTGCTCAACGCTGTAGCCGAGTCAACTTTCTCCGGTAGCTCCACGTATCCAACATCAGGCGTGTTCGATAACTCAACGGCCTCATAGCGGGGTGTCTCCCCTTCTAGGTCGACTAGCAGAACCCTGCGTCGTATACCCTTGTTCTTGAGGAAGAAGGAGTCCAGGAGGTCGTTTAAATCGTAGCCGACTGGTGCCCCAGGGTAGGCTGCTCTAGTTACGCCCGTCTTCTCCAGGGGGATGGGGTAGTGGACGTGGCCTAGGGCGAAGTAGACTGTCTGCGGGAACAATGTGTCCAGCGTGCTCAAGCTGATGGACTTCTCCCCGCTCAGCCTCGGGACTAGGTCGCCGACACGCAGGCTACCTATGTCGACTATGCTGTGAACCATCACAATTTTCCGCCCCCTAGCCTCCCCAACGATCTTCACCCTCCTGCTGTTGACGAAGTCCACCTCGCTCGAGTTCCTTAGGCCAGGCAGTGCCAGGAGAGTGTAGTCGTCGACGTCCAGGGGTTTGACCTCAATCAAATCCCCGACTCTAACCCCTGGTTTGAGGATGAGCTCGGCTTTCTCGAGGAGGTCTAGAACCCCCTCTCCATCTAGATGTATATCGTGGTTGCCGGGTGAGACAGCCACCTTGACTCCATGCTTCTTCAGCTCCCTCAAGACCTCTACAGACCTTAAGATGGTCTCTGTGTCTATCCTGTTAAGAGTGTTCGAGTCGAATAAATCCCCTGAGACCAGGACTAGGTTGCAAGACTTGGTTAAGGCTATGTCAGCTATCTCCTTGAAAGCCTCGTGGAAAACTTTTCTAAAAGAGGGGTTATCCGAGAAAAGCCTGCTTCCCAGGTGTAGATCAGAGGTGTGGAGGATGCACAACTACTCTTACACCTCTCTCCCCATATGAATTTCCTGCTTTTTAAATTGTGGTAAAATTGAAACTGGATGGCTAACAGGTGGGGAAGTCTGTTTTACCCCCGGTTCTGAATCCCGGGTTTAAGCTGAGGTGGAACCCCGGCTGAGTAAAAGGAGCGTGCTGTTTCGTAGACCAGGGTTGCCGGGCTGGTGGCCCTAGCATACTCCTACCATCCACTAGTTTAAATCCAGCGTTCAGACCTAGGCTAGAACCGGCGGTTATCTCCTTATCCACCCCACCCCTTGAGGTTTTGCCTGCAACACGCCCCGCACCCGTCACGGTTGATATAGGTTAGCCTAACAGGCCCAGTGTTACGGGATGCTAACCTTGCTTGCCCGCCTTCACCACCCCTACGTTGAGTGTTATCAGACTCCCCCTGCGGGAGCAGGGTGGGTGTAAAGGTATACGCTTGGCCCAGACAGCCCGCCACCCTAAGCTGGTTTAAAGAAGACGCGAGGGGGTTCATTGATCCTCGTAGAACAAGGTTCGGTGAGACGCTGGTTGGTCTCCCTAATTCCGGGGTTTCGTTAGCGAAGATGCGGGGGTAGCCGGCGAGACCAGTGTCCCCTGCGTGTGGAGAGACTATTGAGGACAAGAGCGGATAGGTTCTTGGTGAGCGAGAGCCGGGGGCGGGATTCGAACCCGCGGTTAAACGGGTGTCTGAACCCCTCTACAAGTGGGCCCTGCAGCCCGCCGCCTTAGACCGCTCGGCCACCCCGGCTTCAAGATAGATTAGTATTAGAGGGGGTTATAAGCCTCGGGATATTTCTCTTGGTGGGTGGGGGTCTCAGCGGGTTTGGCAGGCGTGGTTCGGGTGCCCGAATAAGACGCGTATGGCCTAGACGTTTATCCTGTTTGATCTTGTGGAAACCACTGTTGGTTTTTTGTATATATATTCGGTCATGTAGATTAGGGTTAAGTATTTAAGGGTATAAAGTAGATATAGGTGTGAAAAAACTATGTGTACCTAGAGGTGTAGTATGATGGCTAGTGTAGAGAGGAGGAAGGTTCAGAAGACTGGTAGCTCCTCATTTATAGTCACCCTCCCGAAAGAGTGGATCGACTCTGTGGGGTTGAAGAGCGGCGACTACGTGTATATATACGAGCACGGGGGCAGGCTCGTCATAACCCCTGGCACATTCGAGGTAGCCCAGTTGCAGGCTAGCATCAAGGTGTACAGTGAGGCTAGGATCGAGGAGATCTTCAGGAGCATCGTGGCGTACTACCTCGCCGGCTACACCAACCTGACAATCACCTTCGACCCCTCGCTTCAGAACCTGGCGAAGAAGATCAGCGACTTGAAGAACATGGTTAGGATCAAGCTAGCTGGTGTGGAGGTTGTCGACGAGACCTATAACACCATCTCCTTCAAGATACTACTAGACTTAAAGGAGCTCCCGCTTGAAAGCGCGCTCCGCAGGCTACACCTAATAGTCTCAAACATGCTTAAAGACAGTTTAACCAGCTATAAGAACAGCGATAAGTCTCTTGCTGAAGCCGTCATCCAGAGGGACGACGAGGCTGATAGATTCCACTTCATGATCATCAGGGAGCTCTCGATGGCCCTCCTGGACGTCAAGGTGATGCACGACCTAGGGTTGTCCTCGCCGGTTGAGGCGATCAACTACAGGATTATAGCCAGGAACCTTGAGAGGATAGCGGACCACGCGACCAATATTGCTAAGAATGTCATCAAGTACGGGAAGCCCTCGGCTGTAGGCGAGGAAATATACAACTTGGGGATGCCCCTCATAGACCTGTTGAACAACGCTATGCAGTCCCTCTACAAGCTCAGCAGGCAGGACGCCGAGGAGGTTATTCAGAAGACTCGCGAGACGGTGGGCAGGATAGACGAGACGGTCTCCAAGGTGTTGGTGGCTGATATACCGGATCAGGAGAAGGCCTTCCACATAATGGTCTTAGACAGCCTGAGGAGGATAACAAGGTACTCCAACGGCATTGCCGAGACTTCAATCAACATAAAGGCCAGCAAGACCCCCTCCCTCGACATAAAGTAGTCTTATTTTCCGGGTAAGGCAATGTTTTAAACCCTTCCAATCAATTACGTTATTGTAGTGACCCCGGTGCCCATGCCACGCCCTCGTAGTACCGGGGGCGAGTGAACATGGGACGGGTCACTCCCGGCTCACATTAAAACCTCCTGCTCCTGGCTTTCGCTGGAATAAACCTTTCATCAGCCTCCCGAGTCTCCTGAACCCTCTCAGCCTCCTCCCCTTCTGCAGTTAGCTTCCTCTCCCCCGCATAGGCTTTGATCAGCTCTAACGGTATGTTGTCGAAGCGGCCTACGACATGAGTGATCCCTTGTTGTCTAAGCCATTCGAGGAAATCCTCCTCGAGGCCTGCTTGTAGAATAAGGTTGAGGTAATGCCTCCTCTCCTCGGGGTCTAGGAGGGACAATTCGACACCCAATTATTGGAACACTTGGAGCTGGCGGTAAAAACCTTAACTCTAACCTGTCTTAAACCTCAGTATACCCCCTACCCCGTTGAACGTCTTGTAGAACCATTCGCCTTCAGGCATATCGTTGTTTATCACCACCACCTTAGCACCATGGCTCTTGGCTTTCTCAAGCCATTTCTCCACGTCACTCCTCTCCTCGGATACTATCAGTACTTTAACCGCGCCTAACTCAAGGGCGTTGTCAACCTCGTTTTCACCGTAGACCACCATGCCGTCGTCTTTAGCGAGGTGTAGCTTGAACTCCTCGAGGGCCTTCAAGCCCTCAACATACTCCTGCTCCTTCAGGAGGTCCTCAGCCTTCATCACCAGCTCCCTCAAGCCTGCTTCACCCTGGTATGAGACGTCTATCAACTGGTTTATCAGGATCTTCTTCAACCTGTAGTCAAGGTAGTCTCCTTGAACGAAGTCGTACTTGCTGTAAGCCGGCCCCCCGACCAGGACGGCCTTCAGCTTCCCCTCCTCTAGGAGCGGGAGGAACGCCTTGTTAGCGTGCTCGCCTACTTTCTTGTAGAAGTCCTCGACCATCTGCTCTATGATCCTATCATACCTCCTCTGGCTCTGGCCACCCTTCTCGTGTTTACCCGGTATATACTCCTCCATCTCCTCCAGCACTACAAGCCTGTTCCCCTTGAGTAAGCCTATTGTAGCGGCATCCCTCTCCACGAGTATCAGCCCAACTACGTTGTGCTCGTACACCATGTCCTCGAGGAACTCCGTGTGGAATGTCTTATCCGTCCTGTAGAAGAAGACTTTAACCTCCTCTGGCGGTATCAGCATCATTGATATGAAGTCGCCTGTCTCAACGTTCTCCCCGGCGAAGAGGACCAGCCCCTTGTCGGGTATCTTGCTGAGCTTGCTGATCCTGTCTATAGCCGCCGCCAGAGCCCTCTGGACAGCGTTCCTCGTCCTCTTCAGCTTGATGTTGTCTGAGATAGAGAGCTCTTCCCTGAGCAGGTTGACTACCTCGCTCACAGGCCTCCCCGGCGGGACGTAGAGGGATAAGAGGACTGTTGCCGGGGCCTTCCACTTCTTCAACTCTTTAATTATCTCCCTCAGAGTCTGCTTGTCAACCCTGAGAGCCTCAAGCTTCTCCTCGCTGAAGCTAAAAGCCCATCCTCCAGCACCCTGAACGCTGAGATTCTAAATCCTTTTAAACGGTTTTAAATTACGCCCCCATACTGCAACCCGTCGGCCACCTGTTTCACCGCGTCAAGAATAGGTTTAACCCGTTTGAAGGAGGTTTACAATGAGCTGGAAAAGCGTTGTATCGCTGATAATCGTTTTCACTACAATACTCCTCTACAGCTTGTTCACCTCCGGTTATACAGCGCTGGCCTCGATACCCCTGCCGAATATGGTCATGGCCTCAGCCCTGCTGATGGCCGGCTACCTCCTAGCCTCGGTTAGGCTGATGATAATCCACGCAAGGTATACTGGTAGGAGGCTCCCGCTAATAGAGTACTACAAGGCACGCCTCGCGGGCAACCTAGCCGCGTTCCTCACCCCCTCCGCTGTCGGGGGCGAGCTGGGTAGGGCCGGCTACCTCGCCTTAAAGGGCTTCTCTTTCACGGAGATGCTTGCGGTAGCCTACTTCGAGGTCTTCTTCGACGTCGTCTTCACAAGCCTGGCAGCCCTCGTGTTCTCTTTCAGCCAGCTCCCGTGGAGCCTGCCCGTGGCTTTAACCGCAGGAGGGTCTATCGCGGCCTGGGTTGCTGCCTCACTCCTCCTATTCTACACGGGGAGGAGGTATGGGGGTAATGCGGGGAGCGGCGTCAGGCGGTTCAAGGGCTTACTAGGCAAGCTCACGTCATGGGCTCTCACGCTGTCAGTAGCCTTCTGGAACACGTCTAGCAGGGTCAAGTTCGTAGACCTCTTGGCCGTGGTCGCCCTAACACTCCTCGCCCAGGTTCTACAAGCATCGTCCGTGCTCCCCCTACTGGGAGGCCTAAGCCCTGATTATGTAGGGGAAGCCTTCAGAGGCTACTTCTACTCACAGGCCCTCAGCTCCCTGCCCTCGCCGGGAGGGGCTATTGTCTCGGAGTACGGTTTAAGCCTATCCCTCGCCCCCGGCTACGTGGTGGCTTACAGGCTCGTCTACGCTTTGACTAACGTTGTCCCCGGGCTTATTATAGTGTATAGGGCTCATAGTGTAAAGGAGGAGGGTGGTTTAGCTGTCTGACCTCGAGGAGAAATCGACTCCAGCCTACTACCCAGTCCACGTGATCCCGTGTGACTTGAAGAGCGAGTGTCCGTTCTTTAAGGTAGAGAAAGTTGATGAGGATCAGTGTATAGCCGTGTGCACCGCCGCTGACAGGGTTCTAACCAGGTCTAATGCGAGGAAGTGTGCTTCACCGGCCTGGAGGGAGTGCCCCTTCTACAAGATCGGTATAGAGTCAGCCAGTGGCTAGGGTCTCTCCACCTACATTTGGCGTGCTGTGCTTCAAGAGGTTGCCCGCTACTACTAGGGCTTCCACGAGGTCGTTCAGGCTGGGAGCCTCCTCCAAGTGTACTTCCCCACCCCCCTCCAGCTCTATTCTAACCCCTCTCACCCCCTCTAGCTCAACCTCGATTACTTCAATCGGCACACCGTATTTCTCCCTCGCGATCTCCACAGCGAACTCCACTATGCTCTTTATCATCAGGGACTCGTCGTCGCCGCCGTAGGTGATGATCAACCTCATGGTGACCCCTCCTCTAAGTGGGTTTGGGATTGTTTTTAACAGGTAGGGAAAAGTTAAAGCATGCTGTATGCATATTTAATCATGGTGGTTTGCTTGACGGAGCTCACCATAGATTTATCAGATGTACCCCTCACCCCGTTTGGGGCCCGGGAAGAGCAGAAGCTTGAAGCAGCCTTAATCGTAGGCACTCTCTACAGCCCGGAGGTAGTCGAGCTCTTGAAAGACCCTGTCGAGAAGACCACGTGGCTCGAGAGCCTGGCCGTTGCCGCCGCAGCCTTTGCAAAGTATAAGGCTGGGAAGCCTGTGAGCAAGATTGCCGAGGAGGTTGGGAGGAGCGAGCAGACTGTTAGGGCGCATATCCAGGGCAAGACCAAGGCTGGGAAGCTAGTAATCTCCACGTACGAGAAGCTGAAATCCGGGACGCTCAAACTAGTAGTGCCCTTCAGCGGGGAGCTCCAAATAACTGGTGTGAAGGAGGGCTCTGAAAAAGAGAAGGAGGAGCTTGCGAGGAAAGCAACGGAGCTGGAGAAGAAGGTCAGCGAGCTACAGGGGGAGGTCGAGCGTTTGAGGAAGGAGCTCGACGCATGCCGCGAATCCAACAACAAGTTAACGAGCTTAATCGAGCTCGTGAGAAGCAAGCTCCAGCAACTCGAGGAGTTGAAGCAGGCCCTCTCCCAGGTTTAACCAATAGCACTGCGATAATACCCGGGGAGGCTCTTTTAAAACAGTCGGCTATGGATTCATAGAGAGGGTTTGATGGAGGAAGCTGTCTTAATAGTAATGGACTCGGACGGTAGAGTAATAAACTTCGCGGCAGACCTCAACACCCCGCGCGAGCTAATCGAGTCCTTGTCCAGGCTGGGCTACGGTGCCCGGAGGACTTTAAGCGGGTTGGCAGCTATGGTGGGGCTCGGCGAAGTGGGTAAGATAGACCTTGAAGTAGAGGGCTTCCACATCACTGTCAGCCAGCAAGCCGGGAAGATAATAGTTGTGGCTCACAGGGCTTCCAGAGCGGTTGCTGTGAGAGGTGGAGCCACAGCTGAAACATAACTACTTGAAGAGCTTCAGGTAGTTGGAGTAGAACCTGCCTGCTAAATCCTCTTTTACCAACCCCCTCTTCTCCGACAAGTAGCTTATCGTCTCATGGATCAACCTGGGTGTAAGCTTCAACCCCTTATACTCGTATGGGGCGTCGCTCTCTGTCAAAGCTTTATCCAAGTCTGCTACGTCCAGTATGAGCCTGTGTTTAGCCTGGATTTTGAAAGCCGGGTTCAAACCTACGTAGAACCCGCTCTCCTGTATCTCCGCGAGCAAGTCCTGCGGCCCCGTGTACCAGTGGAAGTATGCTTTCTCGACATCGCTCCTCGTTAGGATCTCGTAGACCTCCCTCCAAGCTTTAGGCGTGTGTAGGTTTAAGACGAGGCTGTACTCTCTCGCCAGGCTTACAATCCTCTTGAAGAACTCAAGTTGCTTCTCATACGTCTCGGGGACGAACTGCCTGTCTAAGCCGACTTCGCCAAGGCACTTCACATCGTCAACTCTCTTCTCGATAAGCTCCAGCACGCGCCTATAGTCCTCCCTGCCCATCTCCCATGGGTGAACCCCTATACAAGGTTGGACTCCCCTCAGCTTCTCAGCTAGCTCCAGTGTCTTGAGGCTCGACTCGTAGTCATCGCTAACGCATACAAGAATGAAGCCCTCCCTCCCCGTGAGGCTCTCAAGCTCCTCGAGGCTTATTTCATGGCAGTGGACGTGCATGTCGACGATCAAAACCAGAACACCACCCCTCCCCCTTGGATGCACTCAACTCTTACCTCGCCTTTAACCACCCTGCCGACTACACCCGGGTTGATCACCCTGGTTTCAACAGCCTTCGCGATGCAGTCGGCGCTTGAAGGCGCCCTCTCTTTTAAGAGGGCCTTGATCTTCTCCAACAAGGCTGTAGAGGGGTCTCCAGCGCTTTCAACAACGTTCTCCAGCAAGCCCAGCCTTCCACCTGTCGGAGGGGTTATGAAGACAGGCTTATCACCTATCAAACCCCTAAGCACTCGGAGGAGATACTCCTCTACGGGAGGCCTGTCCTCAAGATGGTTTGGCACCACGAGGTAAGCTCTCTCGCCCACTTCCTCGAGGGCTCCTTCCACCACGCCGCATTTAAGCTGGTCACTCCCCGGAACCCAGGTGGTGTACGAGGATCCACCCCATGTTGAAACCCCGAATTCAAGCCCGTTACATAAAACCCTTTGGCTGGGCTTATGCTCGAAGACCACCGGGCCTTCCTTAGCGCCCTCTAAGATGAAGACGCCTTCTTCAACCCTTAGCCTACCGCCGTTACATTCAATTCCCTCCCCGATGGTGCAGAGTATGCTCATTTTAAAACCCTTGAACCACTCATTTCACTATAGATGATGAGTTTGCCGAATATATGATTCGGTGAATTATCTCCCGAAAACTGATGTGGTCTAGGATGCCCGGGCTCAAGCTCTTCATCTCCGACTACGATCTAACGCTTGTAGACAGCCTCCTAGACTTCTACGAGGCATTCACGGCCTCTCTCAGGGAGTTCGGCGGGAGCCCGGTATCCTTTGAATCCTTCTACGAGCACTTCAAGTCGGATAGGTTAAATGAGCTGTTGCCGAGGGGGGTTAACCCTAGTTTGTTCTGGCACTTCTTTAGATCCAACTATAGTAGCAGGAGCACGCGCCCCTATGATTTCGCAGGCGAGTTCCTCAGGCTCTTGAAGAGCATAGGCGTGAAGGTGGTCGTGGTCACGGGGAGGTTTACTCCATCCACCTCTATAAGAGAGGACTTGCGGAGATTCGGCTTAGACGAGTACGTGGACGAGGTCTACACGGCTTACGACATACCGGTCTTGAACGGCGTGGAGGAGCACGTCTTCGACAAGACTTGGCTGATCAAGTGGCTTCTGGAGAGATACGGTGTTGAACCCTGCGAGGCGGTTTACATAGGCGACTACACTTCTGATCTAGAGAGCGCGTTGAAGGCTGGTGTAAGGTTTGTGGGTGTTGCGAGGGAGCATGAGAGGAGGAGGGTGCTGGAAGAAAAGGGCGCGAGAGTCTTCAGCGACCTCCTAGAGGTGTTCACTTACCTCTCCACGAGCCTCACGCTGGAACAGCCCTGTAACGGCCGTCAGGCCCCGTGATGATAAGCCCGTTCTCAACCAGGTTGGATACAGCCCTCCTTATCTTATCCTCGCTTGCTATACCGCTTAGAACCAGGTGAACCTCCTTCAGGTTTAAGGGCTTCTCCTGGAGGAGCTCGTAGATGATGTTCACCAGCTGCTCCTCGTTGGGAGCTGTCATCAAGACGACGTCGTCGTCTTCGTGGAGTATCCTAAGCCTCACCTTCCTGCTCAGCCTCTCGAGTTCCTCGGGAGACAGTTCAACGTTAACCATGGGAACCGCCTTAGACAGGACTGTATATCTAAATAATTTAAAATAGGCTTGGGATAAGCTTTTTGGTGGTTTTTTGAAGAACGCTTTCATACTCTACGTAGACAAGTTTGCGAGGTACAGCATTTACAGTCTGGTAGCCGTGTTAGATAGGCTTAGGGGTCTCGATGTTTACCTGGTTGAAGACCTGGGCCTCGTTGAGAGGCTGGTGGATTACGCTTCCTCTAATTACTCAGCGTGCGCCCTAGGCTTCAGTCTCCTTACCACGAGGATTGCGGACGACGCTTTCTTCAACAATGTGGTGGGGGTTGTAAAATATGCCGGTAGGAGGGGGTGTCTGACTGTTGCCGGCGGCCCCCATGCCTCCGGCGACCCTATCGGCGTCTTGTTGAACATGGGTTTCAAAGTAGCCGTAGTGGGCGAGGGGGAGCCAGCTGTAGTAGACCTCGCCAGCTATCTGGCAGGCGAATTGAGCCTAGACGAGGTTAGGAATATCGTGTATATAGACGAGCAGGGCGGTCTACGCGCCGGCAGGAGGGCGAAGCCCGTCGACCTCGACGACTACCCTCCATTCCCATACTGGAGGCACCTGTACACCCCGATTGAAATTACTAGGGGTTGCTTCCACGGCTGCTGGTTCTGCCAGGTGAGCTACTTCCACGGTTTCAAGCCCCGGCACAGGAGCGTGGGGAATATCGTCGAGTACGCGAAGATAATGGTTGAGGAGGGTGTTAAGGATATAAGGTTCATAACGCCCGACGCCCTCTCCTACAACCTGTCAGACGTCAGGCAGCCTGTCGACGAGGATGCTCTCGCCCAGTTGCTTGAGGGCCTCCACCAAGTAGCCTCGCCCGCCGGGGCCAGGATATACCTCGGCAGCTTCCCGAGCGAGGTTAGGCCCGAGCACGTGACAGAGGGTTCTGTCAGGGTATTAAAGAGGTATGTGTCGAACAAGGAGGTCATAGTGGGGGCCCAATCGGGTAGCAACCGGGTTTTAGAGAGTATTCACAGGGGGCACAGCATCGAGGACGTCTTCAACGCAGTAGACATACTAGTTAAAGCAGGGTTTAAACCCAGCGTGGACTTCATATTCGGGCTACCGCCCGAGACTGAGGAGGACATGCTCGAGACAGTGAGGGTCGCCAGGGCTCTCGCTGAGAGGGGGGCTAGGATACACCTCCACTACTACCTGCCTCTACCCGGAACACCCTTATTCCCGAGGAGGCCTACTCCAATATCCCCGCGAGTTAGAGCGGAGATAGTGAGGCTCATCGGGTCGGGGAGCGCGTACGGTAGCTTCGCCGAGCAGGAGAGGCTTTCAGCGAGGATAGTCGAGCTAGTTGAGAAGGGGGTTATAAGGCCCAGGGTTACCAGGCTGTTGAGCCCTGTTGAACAGGTTCATCGGTCTCGTTGAAGCGCCCAGCCTCGTCACGCCTCGGTTCCGCCATAGGGTTTACCTCATCGCCCTCGAAAATAAGGGATATCCCTCAAGGTTTATAGTCTTTGGGCTGAATAAAAATAAAATGTGGGTCGGTATGCCCCGCGTAGAAGAGATAGTCCGCAGGAACATCGAGCCCTCTTCTAAGGGGCCCATATTAAACCTCATCGTGAAACCATCATCACCGAGCGAGGGCCTGGTGATAGAGGGGGGCGAGCTCGTCTTCCAGACACAGGAGCCCGAGGGCAGGGGCAGGGAGAATGCGGCTCTAGTGAGGTTCCTGAGCAGGAGCCTGAACATCCCTGCATCCAAGATAGACATCGTCTACGGGGCTAGGGAGAAGCATAAGAGAGTCCTGTTCCTCGACATCGACGAGGATAGGCTCGTCGAGTTGATCTCCAAGCTGGTCATGTGGCCTGGGGAAGTATCTTAATCGGGGCACCGGGCAGGCTTATCTCACGGAATACCCTTGTTAAGCCCGTCCCCGAAAATCTCCTTAACACGTTTTTCCATGTAGAACCTGTCGATCAATGGTATGGTCTCCCTCAAATCTTCTACAACCCACCTAGCCCTCCCGCAGGCGTCGCCGCAGGGTTTAACCGCGATGGAGTTACCCACGTCCTCGAAGACTGGTATATCCCAGACATCGTCGCCTATATATGTGACATCCCCGGCCTCGAAGCCCAGTCTCTCGGCCAGCTGGCGGATAACCTTGTTCTTCTCCAACAACGGGACTCTGGCTACCCCGCCTGGGACTAGCTCGCCGTCCACGTACTTCAACTCGTTGTAGAAGCAGAGGTCTACGCCGAGCTCCCTGCAGACCCTGCCCACAACCTCGCCAACCCCGGCGCTGACTACTGCCACGGCATACTGTTCTTTAAGGTAGGCCACCACCTCGTAGGCCTCATCCCTAACCTTGATCTGCGAGAGGGCTTTCTCAACGTCCAGCCTTCTAATAGGCTTCCCAAAGCTGTGTATCATCAGAGCGACATCTATCTTCATCCAGTCCTCGTAGGTTATCAAACCCCTCTTATAGTAGTCGGCGAAGACCTTGTTGTCCCTGCTACCGAAGTACTCGTGCAGGAGCCCCCAGCTGTTCTTGGTGTACGTCAACACGCCGTCGCAGTCAAAGACAACTAGACCCCTCCTACCCACCCTCCCCCGCCACCTCCCTCAGCTTGTCCACGTCGCTTTTCTCCAGTGTTGTTGTCTCGCATTTCACGACCTTGATCTTGCCTTCATCGTATGAAATCGTAATTGTGCGGTTTGAGCCGAGTTTCAGCACGATCTCCTTCTCCCCCATCGAGACCTCGCCCTTGGGGAACAGCGTCTTCAGCTTCTCGAAGAGCTCCGCCAGCTCGGATTTAACCTGCCTGCCCTCCGAGAGGGCCTTAGCAAGCTCTCTAGCCTTACTGCTGACGACCGGCAGGTCAGCGTATGCTACGGAGGTCTCCTCGAGTATCCCGACCAGCACGTCTAGGGCCCCGCCCCCCTTGAAGGCCTGGACAAGCAGGTCGAAGTCCTTGCTGTTGAAGTAGTCTGCAAGCCTCTCAGGGTTCCCGCCGAAGGAGCTGAAACCGTACTTGGACTCGGCGGCCGCAAGCAACCTCCTAACCTCGTCCACGGTGTTACCCTGTATCCTACCCTCCTTTAGGGCCCTGCTTAAATGCGTGTTGGCTATGTTCCTCAGGAAGTCTTTGAACGCCATGTCCTCCAGCCAGAGCCATTGCTTTTTAAAAGGGTATTATCACTTATATATCTAGCAATGTAGCGTGTAGGACGGGGTATTTAGTGAACAGGCATCAGAAGAAGCACTCTTGGGCGCCGTATACAAGCGACGTCCAGAAATTCAGCGTGTACCCGAGTATAAGGAGGCCCGAGGACGACAACCCCTTGAGAGTAGGCTCTATAGCAGTCCTCAACATAGACGGGGTGGACGAGTCGGGTAATGGTGTAGCAGTGTTCAAGGGGGTTAAAGTCATAGTCAGGAACGCGAGCCTCGGCTCCAGGGTTAAAGCCCGGATAGTCAAAGTGGGGCCGGACCACGCTGTCGCGGAAGTCTTGGAGGTATTGAAGGAGTCGTACGTGGATTACTGATGCCCGGGGAAAACCTGTTCTCCGAGGTAGCTGGGGTCATAGGCGTCGAGGAGGCTTCAGCCCTGGAGCTAGGTGAGGCTTTGGAAGGAGAGGACGCCTGGCTTCTACTAGACTACCTCATCGAGAACAAGGACGTGCGGGTGCTCGATGAAGACGAGTCTGTGGACGACGGGGACTGCTACCATGTCGCGATGCTGGTCGAGGGCTCGTACTTGTTCTACCTCGTGGAGGAGGGCGGTGTAAGCAGGTGCGTCCTGAGGAGGGTTAGCGGCGGGAGCCCATGGGGCCTCCTGGAAAAACTTAAAGCAGAGCTAGGGTACTGCCGTGGGGAGTAAACCCTACTTCTTGTAGCCGATCCTCCTCAAGAACTCAACTCTCTCTTTTTTATCCTCTACTCCTTCAACCCCTAGAGGGGTGTAGCCGTCGACAACCCCTATCACAGCCCTACCCTGGTCTGTCTCGGCTACAATGACCTGGACAGGGTTCGCGGTCGCAACATATATTGAAACCACCTCCTGGACGCTCTTAAGCTGGTTCAAGACGTTGATCGGGTAGGCGTTCCTGATGTACAGGACGAATGTGTGGCCCGCGCCGATGCTTAGGGCCGCCTCCACAGCCGCCTTGGTCAGCTCCTCGTCGTTCCCCTCATACCTCACAAGCCTCTTACCGCTCGCCTCGTTGAACGCTAAGCCGAATTTAATCCCGGGGACGGAGGTGACGAGGGCCTCGTAGATGTCTTCAACGGTCTTTATGAAGTGGCTCCGCCCTATGATGACGTTGGAGCCCTCGGGTATTCTAACAGGGACTACTTTCAGGGAGAGGGACACGTAGGACACCACTTGAAAAACCTATGCTGGGAGCGTATTAAAGCGTTAACACCACGGGTTAAATAATAGTGTTCCCCCCGGTGAAGGATAAATAGGTGATACCTCCTTAACTCTCATAGAGCCCTCTGCTTTAAAAGGGTTTTGCCATGAAGGCCGTGTCTAAGCAGATCGATTTAACCCCGTTTGTAGAGAACGACGGTGTTTTATCGGTTATACTTTACAAGCCCGAGGAGTCGTGGAGCGAGGTCGAGGTGGAGGGGGACGTCAACTCGATGCTCTCAACCGCGGGGAACATCCTCTCAAGCAACCCGCCGGCCGAGGGGAGGCTAAGGTTCGTTGAGGTCGAGGCGCCTGGCTTGAAAGTCGTTATCGGCGAGGGGGCTGTCAACGGCGTCGAGACCATCCTCTCCCCGTACCCCAGCTTCCTCAGATCCATTAAGCTGGTTAAAGTCGAGGGGGAGACGCCAAGAGTAGTCCACGAGTTTAAGCCCGGCCAGCCCAGCATAGTCTACGAGTCAGCCCTCACACTCTGGAAGAAGCTTGAGTACGACCTCATCCTCGTTGAGACAAGCGAGGGCACGAGAATACTGTTCCCCCACGAGCTCCTCCTCGAGAGGGTTAAAGCGGAGACTAAGGGGAGGAGGCGTAGGAGGAAGAAGGCTAAAAGAGTGAAGGCTAGTAGGAAGAAGAGTAGGAAGAGTAGGAGGGGTAAGAGGAAGAGGAGGTCTCGTAGATGAGCTTCACAGAGCTCCCCCACTTGAAAGCGAGGCCCGGGGATATAGCAGAGGACGTCATAGCCGTGGGAGACCCGGGTAGAGTAGACTTGCTGAGCCAGCTCCTCCAGGATCCCAGGGTTGTAAACGAGCACAGGGGGCTTAAGGTTGTCACAGGCTGGTATAAGGGTGTTAGAGCCACTATAGCGACCCACGGTATGGGCTGCCCGTCCGCCATGATAGTCTTCGAGGAGCTCGGCAAGCTGGGGGCCAGGAGGATCGTCAGGGTTGGGACGACCGGTGGTTTGAGGAGGGGTATGAGGCCAGGGGACATAGTCGTGGCGACCGGGGCGGGGTACACGCAGGGTGGTTGCGGGTTAGGCCAGTACATGCCGGGGGTCTGCGGGGCCACGAGCCCCAGCCCTGTTTTAACTGCGCGCATAATGGAATCCCTCGCTAGGCTGGGCGCGAGGTTTACCGCGGGCCCCGTGTTCAGTAGCGACGCGTTCTACGCTGAAGACCCGTCTTTCGCTGAGAGGATGAGCCGCCTCGGCTTCGTCGCGGTGGAGATGGAGGCAGCGGGCTTGTTCGCGCTGGGATGGGCGAGGGGCTGGGAGACAGCTGCCGTGCTTGTTGTAAGCGACGTCCTGGTCTCGGAGGAGAAGGTTTTCCTGACTACAAGAGAGCTCGCGGACAAGTTCACGCTGGTCGGCAGGGCTGTCCTAGAAGTGTTCGCTGGGTCAAGGGGCTAGCGATGGAGTTCAAGCTCTACAACACGCTTACCAGGAGGGTTGAGGAGCTTAAGCCCGTTGAGGAGGGGACTGTAAAGATATACGTCTGCGGGCCGACAGTATACGACTACACTCATATAGGCCACGGCAGGACATACGTCGTCTACGACGCCCTCAAGAAGTACCTGTCTCTCAGGGGCTTCAACGTTATCCACGTGATGAACATCACGGATATAGACGACAAGATCATCAACAGGTCTAGGAGCGAGGGGAGGGACTGGAGGGAGATCGCCGAGGAGTACACTAGGGACTACATGGAGGCCCTCTCCAACCTCAGGGTTACAGTAGACCACCACCCCAGGGTCACAGACCACATCAAGGAGATAATAGAGTTCATCCAGATCCTCATCGATAAAGGCTACGCCTACGTCGCCCCGAGCGGCAGCGTCTACTTCGAGGTGGACAAGTACCCGGACTACGGGAGGCTCTCGGGCAGGGCATCCAGGGAGCTGTGGAGCCAGGAGCCCGAGTTCCTCAGCGAGAAGAAGAAGCCCTACGACTTCGTCCTATGGAGGGCTAGCAAGCCGGGTGAGCCCTACTGGGAGAGCCCGTGGGGCAGGGGCAGGCCCGGCTGGCACATTGAGTGCAGTGTGATGAGCTCCAGGTACCTGGGCGGGAGGTTCGACATCCACGGGGGCGGGACAGACCTTATATTCCCCCACCACGAGAACGAGAGGGCTCAGAGCGAGGCTGTCTACGGGAGTGGGTGGGTTGGCATATGGATGCACACTGGGCTCGTCATGGTTGGCTCGGATAAGATGAGCAAGAGCCTCGGCAACATAGTCCCGTTGAGGGAGGCCTACGGGAAGTGGGGTCTAGCGCTAAGGGTCTGGTACCTCTCCACCCACTACAGGAAGCCGATAGTCTACAGCGAGGAGTCCCTCGAGCAGGCTAAGAGGTTCTACGAGAGGTTCACCAACACTTGGAGCCTGCTGGAGAAGCTTGAGAGGGAGGCCGTGGACAAACACTACGTTAGGGACGAGGATCTAGCCTTAGCGGGTAGGATTATCCGCGTCCACAACAAGTTCCACGAGTCGCTTTCAAACGACTTCAACACACCGGAGATGATCTCGGCCGCCAACGAGCTTATAAGCATCGTGAACAAGGAGCTCGCCTCGAGGCCGGTCTACATGCTTGTCTCAATAGCCCGGAGGGTCTTCAGGGAGTTCAACACGGTTCTATCCCTAGTCGAGGAGGAGAAGACTGTTGGAGAAGAGGTTGAGCCCCTCGTAAACCTCATAGTAGAAGTGAGGAGAGAGCTCAGGAGCATGAAGCTATACGACCTCGCCGACAGGATTAGAAGCGAGCTACTTAAACAAGGCATCATACTACAAGACAAAGGCCCCGAGACAACATGGATAAGACGAAAAGGATGAAGCT
>JAEMPJ010000045.1 GCA_022759365.1 Thermogladius sp.
TCAATAGCGTCGTGAAATCCGTATACAACTGTCACTTTCCCACCGTACATTTTAGCCTCGTACAGGCTTCGGGGGGATCTAGCCCTAGAGCCAGGTAGCTTGAAGCTATCCCCGTATGTTAGGACGTGATACCCCTCCAAGCTTAGCTTTGCGAGCAAGTCCACGTAGTTCCCCGGGGTAATGCATACTGGGCATCCAGGGCCCGCTATAAGTTTGATGTTATCTGGCATTAGACTTCTAATACCGTAGTGTGTTATAGTCCATTCATGCGTCCCACAGAAGTTCATTATGTTAACAACACGGTCAATGCTACTAGCCTCTGATTTAATAGCATCTAGAATCCTCTTAGCGTTGGGGATTTCTCGTATAATTGCTTAATCCTTAATTCTATGTTTGTCATAACCGTCCCAGCGAGTAGCGTCGGCCTCTTCTCCTCGGTTTAAGCTATTTCCAGGCCAGTTCTTTAACCCTATTCAAGTCGAGTATAGTGTCTAAGTCTAGGAGTATGGTGGGGAATGGTAGATTGATTTCTCTAACTTCATGCCAGTGGTCTCTAACAACCCTCTTTAAACCCTTCGTCTTTTCGTCTATCGATAAAAGCTCTTGGGCCAGGTTGCTCGAGAAAAATATAGGGTGGCCTCGCCGACCGCTGTAGGCGGGGACAATAATATCCCATCCGTAGGTCTCATGTTTGTCCACGAGGATATCGTAGACAACGCTTGGGATCCAAGCAGCGTCACCAGGGGATATTAGGACGCCTTTGAAGCCTCTGTAATTCGATACTATAAAGCTGACACCTCTCTTAATACTTGAACTCATCCCCTCCCTGTAAGAGGGGTTTTCCACGAAGACAACCCTGTTATCCTCCCCAATGTTCTCTTTAACGGCTTTCACAATAGATTCCCTCATATACCCCACGACGACGACAACAAAGCTTACCCTAGACCCTAGGGCTGATCTTATCGATTTCACTATAACGGGTTCTCCATCATGTTCGAACAGGAGTTTGTTCGGGGGGAAGCGGGTGCTCTCGCCCGCGGCTGTAAGGAGTGAAATGTACATTCCGGAGAACCCTTAGCCTAGAATCTGCTACTAAACATCAATTTCAGCAACATGCCAGCATCTTCGCAGGCGTCCGTTATGGCTTCAAGGTCGTCTATGAGGCCTGGGAGGATAACGCAGACTGGCTTGAGGTTTGTGATGCACTCCTGGTATAATTCCTCAAGGACTTTGAGCCTCAGGTCGTCGACCTCCTTCTCCAGCTTCTCCACCTCGCTTAAACGCTCCAGGGCCTCCCTCGACCCTTCTATAACTGATTTCACTATCTTGACCAGCTCGTCAACGGCTCTATACGATGCTTCGATAATGCTCTTTAAATCACTCGCGTAGGGCTCACCGAGTTTTAAACCTCCCTTCGAGTACGCGACGATCCTCTTAGAGGAAGCCTTACTCAGCCCTGCTATGTCGTCGAGCAGTGTAACCATCTTCAAAACATCCTCTCTATCTATCGGGTGGAGGTATGCCAGCCTGACCTCGGAGATTATCCCCCTCTTCAACTTATCTGCCTCATGTTCCAGCACGTCTATTTTCTCGAAGTACTCTCCAACTTTAGACGGATCCTTTAGAGAAGCCTCAAAGAGCTGTCTTAAAGCCTCGACAGTCTCGTGGACTTTCAGGGCGTGTTCGACGATCCGGGACTTAATTAAATCAACCCTTCTCTTCGAACCCGCTTTCTCGCTCATTGAAACACCGCTTTAATTACATGTTTGCAAGCCTTAAATAATAGGAGCTTAGAGAGGATATTTAGGGACGTGGGAGATTTCAAGCCTATCTGCTTTCATTCAGGTGGGTTAGAGGTGGGTTGCCTAAAGCTTAAGAAGAGGGTTGTCAAGCCTGTTTTGAAGATCGATCAGCTCGCAAGTTTCCTCGAGGTGAGCTTGAAGAAGGCCCTTACAAACGTGAACGTTGAGTTAGTCGAGCACATATTGAACGAGGAGGGCAACGTTCTACTCGTCGTAAACCATGAGGCTGGGAGCGTCATGATAATTGGTCTTCAAGAGTACGTTATCGCCGAAGAACCTGTCGAAGAACTCTGCAAAGGCGGGTTAAGGGAGGTACTTGTTTACGATGTGAAACCACCCTTCACTTACGCGCGGCAAAACTACTTGTTAGGCAATAGGATCATGGATGCTATTCACGAGGAGATGTTTAATCTCGTTACAGTGATTTTCACTAAGATAATCGTGGGAGACCTAAGCGGGGTGGAGCAGGGTGTCAGTAGATTAATTGACCATACCAAGAACAAGCACTTCGCGATAGAGGAGAAGCTTATGGTGAAATACGGGTATGACAAGTACGATAAACCCGGTTTCGAATACCATGTTAAAAGACATAGGGAGTTTCTCGAAGCGTTGAACGATATAGCATCTGAGCTGAAGGCTAGACAGCTGGGAGATTTTCTCCTTGACTTCATGGGTTTTATCGAAGACTACTTAGGGTACATGGCGTTGGACGACAAGAAGCTAGCGCTCTACCTCGCAAGGGTGTGCGGGCTCAACTGCAGTGTCTGATCATGTAAATTATAATGTTTTAAAATAATGCTATTCAAGGGGGTATATTTTGAGCGAAGCTCCACAGGCCTCGAACCCTCTCGAGGATTACGTTAAAAACATCAGCTTCATCAAGCTCGGCCCCAACCTATTCATACTGCCGGGTTTAATGCTTTTCCCCGCGATAATTGGAGCACTAGCATTGGTAGCGCCAATCATCACAGGAGCATCGTTGAATCCGATCGCGGTGGGGGGTTTAACCAGCTTTTTCTACGGGTTCACAATTTCAGCCGCCATAGCCTCCTACAAATTGCTTAAGGCGGCGTCCACGCATTTCTACGATAGCGCGGTAGTAGTCTACTACTGGTCTAGGAGAGAGAACTTCGAGAATATCCTGAATTATCTAAAGGAGAGGAGGGAGACGAGGGGGCTTCCATCACCTGTAACAGGCCTGCTACTAACATTTCTGACAGGCGGCATTGGCTACATCCCAATACTATTCCTCGTGGAGAAGAATCTAAGAGAGCATGCTAGGTTTGAGGAGGAGGTCTTATTTGGGGGAAGCAAAATACAGCCCACGACAACGCTGGGTTTCATAAGAGATCTTCTTCTGACAACAGCGTCCCTGGGGCTATACCTCGCCTACTGGTCCTGGAGGGTTGTCGCCTTATTCAACACCCATTTGACTGCTATCCATGGGTCACACCCCAACAGGCCAACTCGATCACCCCCACCTCCTAGCCAACCTCTTACCCGGGAGGACTCCAATACCACCGTTTTAGGACTAGTCTTCATAGTTGCCGCGGTGGATATACTGCTAGCCTACCTCGGCTTCTACTCGCACCTACACCTAGCTGTTGTACTGGGGCTCTCTCTGGCATACTACGGGTTGAAATTCTCGCAAAAGCCTCTCGTAGCGGTCGCTATAGCATATGGGTTGATCTACCTCGCTCTGGGGTTCTCCACAGTGATCGGGGTGGCGGGTTTCACCACCTATGTGAAGGTCGCAGAGTTGTTCAAGGAAGCCTCGAAGAGCATCCTCCAACAAGGCTTCCTAGGGATCCTCGCATACATTTTCCTCAACAATTTCTCAATAGCATCTTCATCTCTACCACCTCTGCTTGGCCCAATCGTCGTGAGCCTTGGGGTCGCAAACAGTGGGGTAGTATACGGGGCAGTAGTAGCCGAGAGGAACCTGCCTCCAACCCTCTTTATCACACCTCACACGCCCCTCGAGCTACTGGGCTACGCGTTCTATGCCGCGGCCTCATCCGAGCTGGCCACAGGGGATAAGCGGGCTTTAAAGCTCTTCATAGTGGGCGCGGCGACGCTACTAATAGCCGCTGTCGTGGAGACATTTCTCATAGCGGGAGCCCGGTGAGAGAAGCTTAGTCTATGGCAACGGGTTTGTAGACCGCTAGCGCCAGCGCACCGTACAGCACTACGTCATCCCTGAAGATAGTTGGCTTTATGGTGGGTTGCCTGTTGACAATGCTCTTCCCTACACCCTCTACTATAGGCTCGTACAGCAGGTCGGTGTTGTTTAAGAAGACGCTGCCTCCGATGGATATCAGCTCGGGGTCGTATACGTTGACCACGCTCGCGAACCCTGCTATACTCGCTTTAACGATCTCATCCACAACAAGCCTGCTGAAGAGGTCTCCTGCCCTGGCTGACTCGAATATTTCACGCGGCTCAACGACACCTTCCAGGGCTCTACGCCCCACCTTCGAGTTCGAGGCAATAGGCGTATTCTTCTCCGCTATATACTTGGCTAGCCTCGGTATGTTTGCTCCCCCGGCATAAGCCTCCCAGTGCCCGTAGCCCCCGCAACCACACTTCACCTCCGAGTCGTATTTTACAACAATGTGCCCGATTTCATGGGCGTTGCCGTCTTTGCCCAGTATCACCCTCCCGTCGACGATGACACCTCCACCTACCCCTGTGCTAATCGTGACGTAGACGATATTGTTTAACCCCCTGCCATCCCCGTAGTACTTTTCAGCGATAGCGCCGGCCACAGCGTCGTTGATAACGTAGACAGGCTTACCCAGATACTCCTCCAGGGGCTTCTTCAACTCGAAAGAGCCTACTGGGAGGTTCGGCGTGTTAACCACAACGCCCCTCTTAACATCGAGGGGGCCTATAGTCCCCACTCCAACCGACTCTAGAGCCGGGAGATAGGGCTTGAACTCTCTCTCTATAAAGCTTATGATCGCTTCTGCTACGCTGAGCCTACCCCCCTCCCGGGGAGTCCTGAAGACGACCCTCTTGGTGAAAACCTCGTTCTCCGCTAAGGCTATCCTAGTCCAGGTGGCTCCAACATCAACTGCCAGGTGGATTCTCTTGCCCACCAGCCTTCTCCCTACCGGCCTGAACCTTTTTGAATAACACTGGTGCGTCCACTATATTGTACCTTTCGATCTGCCCCACCCTGAATTCTGCGGGGGATGTCAGGGGGAATCCGAAGTTCTCGGAGATGATGGATGATGCCCTCGGGGTTACAGGCGACAACATTATACTCAGTGCTCTAATGCCCTCGAGGAGGCTATACAACTCTTTGCTTGGATCCGGCCTCTCCCAGGGTTTAACCTCGTTGACATAAGTGTTAAGTATTTTACCCAGCTCCTGGGCCTCCGAGAGGGCTTTCGAGACCTCCATGGCCTCCATGTCCTCCACATACTTGTTTAGCAGCGATGTTATGGACTCCTCGATCTTCTTGTCCACATCCCTTCTATAGACCTTCCCCCTCACCTTCTTCAACGCGAGCACTCCAACCCTCCTGACAAGGTTTCCATAGGTATCGGCTAGCTCCGAGTTGTATATCGAGTCCATCAGCTCAACGGTTACCTCGACGTCTTTATCTAGGTTGAATAATTTCATCAACACATACCTTGCGCCATCACTCCCATTATACCTCTCGACGAGGAACTCGATCGGTATAACATTCCCCGCGCTCTTGCCTATCTTCAGCCCCCTGTTTATCAGGAATGAATGTACGATAACCCTCTTAGGCGGGGGGATGTCGAGGGCTTTCAGCAACGAGAACCATACCACCGTGTGGAACCATAATATGTCCTTGCCGATCACGTGGACTACGTTGGGCCAGTACTCGTTGAACCTCGACTCGTCTGTTAAATAGCCTATCCCGCTAACGTAGTTTAGCAATGCGTCAAACCAGACGTAAATAGTGTAGTTTGGGTCGAAGGGAACTGGTATGCCCCAGGAGACCCTTTCTCTAGGCCTCGCAACGGAGACATCCTTCAACCCCTCTGCTTGAACCCTACTGAGGACTTCCCTAGCGTATGACTCAGGGTGGACGATTTTCGTCTCGGAGAGCAGTTTAACGATGTAGTCCTTGAATTCGCTCAGCTTGAAATAATACGTCTCCTCCTCCAGCCACTCTAAAGGCTTGTTGTGGATGGGGCAGTATGGCTTACCCTCAACTTCGATGTACTCGCCAGGGGAGTAGTATCTTTCACAGTCGACGCAGTACCACCCGGCGTACTTCGCTTTGTAAATCAGCCCCTTCTCGTATAAGCGTTTGAAAGACTCCGAGACCACCTTCTCGTGGTAGCTGTCAGTTGTTCTGATGAAGTAGTCGTAGCTTATATTCAACGCCTGCCAGTACTGCCTGTAAACCCCAGCCATCTTATCCACGAAGTCCTTGGGTGAGACCCCCTCCTTCTCCGCAACCCTCTGTATCTTCAAGCCATGCTCGTCGTTACCCGTCATGAAGAAGACTTTCCTCTTCATGAGCCTGTTGTACCTTGCTATAACATCTGCGAAAACTGTCGTGTAGGCGTGCCCTATGTGTGGGGGCGCGTTAGGGTAGTATATCGGCGTCGTGATGTAGATGACGCTCATCTCCAACACCTAGTTGTTTTGGTTAATCAATTAACCGTCAACTCAGCTTTTTATTTGATACTCTAGGCTTTTAATGAACTTGTCAGCCCTCCTATTAACGTACCAAATGAAGTACCTGAGGATATACCTGAGTGGCGCGTAGACTGGTGAACGCAGGTAGTACTTGTTCATTATCTCCCCGGCCCAGTAAGTAGTGTGTTTCAGCGTCTTGTACAACACCTCGATGTGCTCTCTCTTAATATGATCCTTCAGAAACCAGTTCCCTTTCTTCAAGGCGCCCATCGGCACGAAGAACATGGGGACTATGATACTCCTATACGGCTTCAGCCGATCCAATAGCTCAGCCGTCTTCACCACGTCTTCAGGCGTCTCCTCGGGGAGTCCTAGTATGAGAGTAGCTGCTGGAATGATATTGTTCTCATGCATTATCCTGAAGGCGTCTTCAACGACCTCGGGCCACATCTCAGGCGGGTAAGGCGCCGACTTGGCTATCATTATCTTCTTGGCTAGCTCAACACTCCCTGTTTCGATCCCTACCTCAACCCCCAGGAACTTCCTCCTCTCGTTCAATATGTAGTCGTTCATCAGCTTTGAGATAAGCTTATGCTCCTCCTCAGCGTATTTCACGGCCGCTAGACTCGCGTGGGCCCAACCTATATCGCCTTCACTCCCGATCTTCTCCAGCACTGCCTTGTGGAGCTTTATCAACGGCTCCGGCCTGGGTTTAACCCCGTCAGCATGATATAAGAGGACGTCCTCGCTGTGGAGTATAACGCCTTTAATACCATGCCTGAGGTTAACCTCGACTTCTGCTAGGATTTTATCCAGCGGTATAAACCTCAACGGGCGGAGGGTCACACTGCAGAACTTGCAACCCCTGGGGCAACCCCTCATTATCTCGACCAAGCCGTTCACGCTGGGCGCCTTGATCACTGGGATCTCATCTATTGAAGGGGAGTCCGATGGCCCCACGTAAACGTACTCGGGTAGATCCTCGTTATTCAACGCTTTCTCGACTAGCCCCACTATCACTCTCTCCGCTTCACCGTCCACTATTGTGTCAACACCCCACTTCCTCCACAACTCTAACTCCCACAGCCACTGCCACGCCGCAGGGCCCCCTGCAATAAACTTGACACCCTTCTCCTTGGCCTTCCTGATCACAGGTTTCTCCATAAGCCTCTTGAAACTCCTCCTGTTAACCGGTTCAAGACCTGTTAAACTCCACCACTCACTGCTCGGTGGTCCGTAGGCGAAGTAATCGTGGTGGCCGAACATCAACACTCTCATGGAGTCAATGTGTTTCTCCAGGTGGTCTGGGTCTATTATAGCGGCTTTAAACCCCGCTTCGATGAGCTTGGCCTCAACCTTTCTCATACCGTAGGGTGCTTCAAGGGGTTTACCCTCCTTGTCTACTTTAGGCTTCGGCGCCGTAATGTAGAGCCACAGCCACTCTGGTAGGGCTATAGGGGGCCCTGTCGCCACGAAGCCAAGGAACTCCTTCCTGTGATGGTTCGACATCATTGTTCTATCGGTGGTTAGGACGACCTCGTACTTCACCTAACCACCTCAACTACCCCGGTCTTCTCCAACTCTTCAACAAGGCCAGCGCATTTTCTGTCAGGTATTACTATAGGTTTCCCCAAGGTTTTAACCGCGTTCTTCAACATCTCAATAGCTTTACCGCAGTCCGTAACCTCAACCCTCTTTATGGAAAGAGAAAGCGAAATGTTGTTCAGCAAGATATCCCTGTACCGCTCGTAGAATTTATTGTGGTCAAGCCTTGTTAAAAACAACATGTTGAAACGCCTGTTTTTCCTTGCGATCGAAAGCCTTGATATAGTGTTGTAAATCTCGATGGGGGAAAAGTGGTCTTCAACATCCAGCACGACCACGTTTAGGCCTCCCTGAAATACCTCTCCCGTCAACTAAACCATCCCGATCATTCTTTGTAATCCCTATATAACACCACTAAATAATAAATATAGCATCGTGGTCCATATGAAAGCATATGTATCGATAGACTTGGAAGGTTTGCCGGGTATAGCCTCCACCACGATGACAACGCCTGACAAGACCCAGTTTTCGACTGCGGTAAAAATAATGAGCGAGGTCACGGACTTCATATCGAGGAAGCTTCTTGAGGCCGGGTTCAGCGAAGTCTACATAGCTGACAGCCACGGTTTGATGACGAACGTAGATTACCTAACTCTACCTGAGGGTGCTTACCTGATCCAAGGGTATCCCAGGCCTTTCTCCATGCTCACAATGCTGGACGGAAGCTTCTCTGCAGCTCTATTCATCGGCTACCACGCCGCCGCTGGAACTGTGAGAGGCTTCCTGGATCACACTATGAGCGGCAGGGTCTTCTACGAGGTCTTCGTGAACGGGGTGAAGGCAAGCGAGTTCTTGATCAACGCCCTCTACGCCAGGGAGAAGGGCGTCCCGGTTATCCTGGTCGCAGGCGACTCCCACTTGAAGGGGGAGGTTGAGACGCTGTCACAGAACATAGTGTTCGTCGAGATGAAGAGAGGCCTCTCCAGGTATGCCGCTGTCTACCCCCCTCTACCAGTAGTCTTGAGGGAGCTAGGTAAAGGTGTTGAGGAGGCGGTGGATAGGCTTAGGAGGAAGCTGGAGTTCAAGATCCACGTACACCCCCCGTACGATTTAACCCTGAGATTCCGTGACAGCCTTGTCGCGGATGTAGCCGAAATGACAGGGGCGGAGAGGCTGGACGCCTACACTGTTAGGAAAACATTTACCACTGCGGAGGGTATGCTCGGGTTCATCGAAGTGCTCGCCTACATGGGCTTGGGAGTCGAATACTTGAAGAACTCAATTAAGTAGGGTAGCCTCTCCACCTAGCCCTAGTTTTTCTCCTAGAGAGCTTAGACTTTCTATCACCCTCGATCTAAGTTGCATGAACCTCTCGTGGGCCCTGCTCTCGCTGGCAATCGAGCGGAGCTGGGATAAGAGAGCGCTCAACCCTCTGAAGACTCTCGTGGCAGTCTCCTTGTCCAAGTCCACTATTTTTATCGCTGAGTTGGCGATATCTGCCATAACCGTAGCGAATACATCCACCAACTCTTTATTCTCGAAAACACTACGAGGCGGGTACGAGAGGGCAACGGACTCCAGGAGCTCGGCCATTACTTCAAGACAACACGGGTGGCATTCGGAGAGTCTAACACCCGCGAGGACTCTAGCCACCCTGTTTAACCCGAGGGTGGTGAGCGGCCCGTTAGCTACAAGTCTAATCAACTCGGCCGGCCCTTCAGGGCCAATCTTGCTCGAGAGCTCGCACGCCCTCGCTAGGAGTTCACGGCTTAAAGCCTCTGCTTCATCACCTAATCCGATAAACGGCATCAGCTCGGCTAGAACCATATACCCGTAAACCTCATCCATCTTCTTCTCGAGCAGGCTCCCTATTATTTTCTCCGAGGAGACCCTCTCTTTGACCCAATCGACTAGATCATAGTCCAACGCGCTGGATAATACTTCAAAGAAGTCGAAAGGCTCTAAGTTGGATTTTAAGGCCTTCAACAACTCCAGCCCCTTAGGGGTCTCGTTCAACAACAGGTACCTCAATATCCTACCCACTTCGCTCAGCTCGCAGCGGTGCATGCGGCAGTCCAGGGCGAGCCCCCAGGGGTCGGATCTAGCCTTATCCATAAGAGAGCTCATGTAAACCACTTTTAACCAGTTGTCCTCTCGTTTACCTTGCTTATAGTTATGGAGGGGGCTGTCGCGCCTTTAAGCCTGTTCCCGTCTAACACTACCGTGTTCTTCTTCGACTTCACCATCACCCTTGCGAACAGGCTTGTCGTGAATACAACGTTGGCAAGGACGATGCTAGCGTAGAACTTGGAGTAGTGGGAGCTGGTGTTCAGGGGTGCATTGCTGTGGTCTACATACCCGCACACAATGTTTCCGCGGCAAGCGTTAAAGGTCTGCCAGGCGTTGAAGGCTTTTCTATCGGCTGTTAGGAGTAGGACAACCTTGTGCTGGAGATTAGACGACTCGACAGCCATTGAAGCCTCGCAGGGTTGCGAGATAGCCGGCAGTGTCCTAGCCTTATAGTGGTATTTGACTTCTTGCAACACCCTGTTAGCCATCAACGCCATTATGTAAGAATACCTCTCTGTCAAGGCCTGGGAGGTTGACGAGGTAGTGGCGATCTTCCCGTTGATCTCGGCTTCAGCGCACACGGGTATATAGATTTCCACGTTGGGTATCGGGCTCCACGGGCTGTTGTTCCTTATACTGGCCTTAAGCAAGCTCATGTGGAAGCCCTGGTAGAACATGTTTGTGTCGGGTAGCACAGCTACATTACCATACTCCTCCCTCAAGTGTCTTATGAAGGAGTGTAGCTTAACCCTCTTGTAGCTGTTCAAATCGATCTCCTGGCTCGCGATATCCTCCACCACTAGGTCGGCCGCACCAGTCAACCTCTGTAGCTGTTTAAGTATTCTCTCCAGGACTTTCACCTCTTCCTCCTGCCTTGTCTTCTTGGAGGCGACCTCGAGTATCGCTCTCCAAGAGTTGTAGAGGAGGCTGGCTGTCTCCTCGTCGGGCCCTCTAAGTGTCTCCACGCTCAACAGCTTCTTGTTCTCATTTTCAATACTATCTACTAAATAGATTTCTATTAGCTCCTCCTCTCTCTCCGGCACCTCTTTCTTCATCCCGTCGAACACTTCAAGAATCCTCCTACCAGAAAGCGAGTTCATCAGCTTCGACACGGCTATGTAGACTCCTCGCGTCCCCTTCCATTCAATTATCTTCGGGGGCTCTGTTACTACTTCGACACCCTTCCAATCCACTCTGTTAGACCCGTATATGTATACTTTGTGAAGCCACCTAGGGTTGCCGGGGTACGCTGGTATGCCTTGGAGGGGTATGGTCTCTACCACAGTCACGTAAATCGACTTGCCGGAGGGCTGGAGATTCTTGAGCGCGTAATGAGATGCTGAAGCGAGCTCGCCAGTGGTCATTGTTAGGTCTACGACGACGTGCTTTCTATCTGGCTCGAACATCGCCTCCAAAACGTTTTTCACAAGGAAGGAGTTCTCGAAGAGGTCGTCCCTCAGAAGGGATCGCCCGAGCTTGTAGTCCCCGATGTATTTGAATGAAATCTCTTTCTGGACGTGCTGCAGGCTTTCCTCAACGGTGTCCGCCACCTCCCATCTAGTTAAGAATACGAAACCGTCTACGCCGAGCTCCTCGATAAGCCTTCCCGTAACCGTCGCCGCGTTCCAAGGTATGAAGTTTACGGGAACCAGCGCGGGTAAATTCACGTCTTTAACAAATTCGCTGATGCTCTTGACCACACTCTCCAATAGAATCCACCGCTATGACCCCGAAATCAGTTTCCATAAATGGATTAAGCCTCTTAAAAATAGGGGCCTTCATCAAGCTGTTTCCGCGATCGCCTTTAATTCCCCTATAATGCTGTCGTCAACGTCAATTAGCTTAAACGGCTTGTAGCTCAGGTCTAACTCCTCTGATATAATCCTTTTGACCGCCTCGATGTAGATTAACGTGAGGCGGTCTTCCAACGTGAGCTCTCCTTTCTTCGACAGCTCGCTCTCCTTTTCAACCGCTTCCTCGAGGATCCTCAAATAATACAGGTTCATCTGGTTGAGCAACTCTCTCCATCTCTCTGCGATTACAGCCTTCTTAATTGACAGCAAGCTGGGCACCTGGCTTTAATCCTGCGGAAATTTTATTTAAAAGGCTTGAAGCAGGATTAACGGGATAATATCACGATAATAACACATCTCGCATTATAAAGGGCTGGCTAAAAACTATGGATTAAGGGGTGTGTTCATTGAGGCATCTAACGATATCGGTGACGTTGTCCCCTTCACCGGAGGCTGGTAGGGTTATGAGCATTATTCTAGCTTTAATCGGGACGCTGACCTCACGTGGTTACGAGGTAAACGTCGTGTACTCCTTTACGAGGGAGAAGGATTTGGTGATGGTTAATGGAGTGGCTTTGGATCCAATGAACGTGGAGGATAGGGTGGTTGATGTTATAACGAACTATATTATCACAGAGGTAGCGTATACTTCATGGTGGAAGGGGTTAAAGGGGGCTTCATGAGGAAGTCTACTATATGGCTTGCCGCCTTTCTGATGCTCATCGTAGTTTCATCAAGCCGCGTGGAGACCTCCCCCGGTGACCCTCTCCAACTACTCACATGCAATTTGAATAGTCCTGGAGACAGCTATGTGGCCTACCTCGACATGAGAATAAATTACTTCGGGGACTACGGGGTTCTAGCAGCGTTCTTCACTGAGAGAGGTGTAGAGGCGTACGGTATAATACTCTTAAAGTACCCGGGGGAAAATCCATCTCTATACGCGATGGTTGGCGACCAGAACAATTGGTTCCACCTGTCCAATATAACAGCAGGCGGTCTCAACATTTCAATAGTCGTTGACTTAACTTACAGAGTTGTTAAAATCACCTTTTCCAATACATCCAAGTACTTCGAGCTATCCTCCTTCTTCAAACCCAGGTTGTTCACGGTGATCACCAGTAATGTGACAGGCAGGTACAGTCTTCTACCAAATGTAACAATAGTAAAGTATGGTGTCTATGCATCGAATACCTCTCTTCTCAATGTCCAAGACCCCTCTAGACCACCAGTCTCAAACATAGTGGTGGCATGCGGTGAAGTGACACCGGTACAAAACCAGACTACAGCCGCCACCGGGGTTTGGACAACCACAAGCCGGATAAACAGCGGGACTACTGTTCTACCCAAATGGGTACTGATAGCAGTCCTGGCCATAGTCGCGCTGGTGGCTGTTTTATTCATGCTTTTCATATCTGGGAAAATCGGTTCACCTTGAATCTTAATGCTTACACGAATAACTTCATGCGCGGAGTTTGCATCACTGGAGTTCACCGACAGCAGGTGCGGATTCTCGGCCGCAACACTGATCCATTGGTTATACGCCTGGATCAGGGTGTGGTAGCCTAGTTGTAGCCAGGGGTCACGTCTCAAACCAAGGCATGTGATTTAGCCATGTATCGGATCCCCCGGTCCGTGAATACATCACTGAGTCAGGTAGGAGGGCTTAGGTCATCTCCGGAAATAAGCAAATTGGAATAAGGGGGATATAAGTCTCGCGGGATAAGGCTAAATGGGTGTACGCGTCTGGCTTTGAAGATAGGCGTATATCTACCTGAGGGACTTGCTAGGAAGCTTAGTAGAGTGAGGAGCGAGAGTGGGATGAGCCTAAGCAAAATAGTTCAGCTAGCTTTATCCTCTTATCTCTCAACAGAGGAGTTTGCCAGAAGCGAAAGCGTCATAGCGGTGATAGGCGTTGTTTACGATCACACGATCCACGATGCCGATATCCGTTTAACAGACATCCAGCATTCCTACTTGAACAATGTTATTTCAGCCGCCCACATACACTTGGATGAAAGAAACTGTCTTCTCGCGATATTCGTCAAGGGGAGGGGGAGTGATGTTGAAAAATGTTCAACGAGATCATTGCTATTAGAGGGGTTAAAACCGCTAGGTTGATGCCCCTGTCGATACAGAGCTAAGGCTCACTCTCCATCTTTCTCCTCATGAACTCGATGATCCTCTCAACAGTCTCATCGTGGAGTAGATGCTCTATCCTGCAGGCGTCTATCTCGGCTATATCCCTGGGGACGCCTATGTACGTCAGGAACTCTGTTAACACCACGTGCCTATTATAGATCTTCCTCGCAACCTCCAGGCCCTTCTCAGTCAACCTTATTTCCCCACCTTTCTTGTAGATCACATAACCCTGCTCTGAAAGCCTCCGCAGGAATTCCACTACGCTACTGGGCGAGACGCATAATCTTCGAGCGAGCTCCCTTACCTTAGGCTTCCCCTTCTGGGAGAGAATGTAGATTGCCTCTAAATAGTCTTCGGCCCTGGAAGAGAGGAGGCTACGTGGAGGTCTTTCCACTACTTCCGCCTCTCTTGATCTTTCTCTCAGCTTTCACTAGTACTTTAACCGCATGCTCAGGGGGCACGTAGCCGGGTATTACTTCAACTGGTTCAGCACCGTAATTATCGTAGTCCTCGATCCTGTTGATGGTGACATAGGGGACTGCTTGAACCCCGTAAGCATCCGCCTCCAAGGGGAGCTCGACTGCTTCAATAGTCTCCATCATTATGTTCTTGTTTAAGAGAGCCATCTGGTTGAAGTAGTCGACGACGAGCGGGCAGTAGGGGCACTCAGGTGTAACGAAGACTTTCACGTGGAGGGGTGTCTCAATACTCTGGACAACCTCCTTGACCTTACTGGATAGCTTCACCTCGTTAAGGGAGATGTACTGGTGGACGTAGATGAACGGCGCGAACTCCTCTCCACTCGGTAACCCGTAGTACCTTATGTTAAGCCCGCTTGACCCGTATATGAATGCTGGCACGTACCTCGGCCTTAAAGAGCCCGCCTTCCCTTTCTCCACTATCTCGAAAGTTAGTTGCCCGTTGCTAATTTTAGCGAGTTCCGTGGCCAGCATCTTGGCTTCACCGCAGGTATGACACCCCTCGCCAGGATGGTGGAGGTGGTAGTGGGTGTGATGGTGGTGCTCTTCTACCTCCCCGTCTTTCGGGTCTTCCAGCTTGTCAACCACTAGGTAGTCTTTTACGGGTTGTTTAAACGACTTGAATATCTCTTGGAGAGCTTTAACCGTCTCCTCGTCGAAGAGCTGGCTAGACATAAGCACCACCGTTAAGCCTACCTAACAATCAGAGTGAAAGCTCTTTATATATTTAGGCGTGCCTAGCATAGGGTCTTATAGTGGATGAAGGTTTGAGCAGGGAGAAGACTCTAACCGTAAAGATACTTGAATTCGTGAGAGACAACCCGAGCGTGTCGGTGAAGGAGGTTGCCGAGTTTTTCAATATCTCGCAGGATCTAGCGAGGGCTATACTGCTGAAACTGAGGAGCAAGGGATTTGTTAGGAAGGAGGGGAAGGGCTTCTTCATCACGGAGAAAGGTGAGTGGTTGCTGAGTAGAGGGGAGACACCGAGGCAGGAGCCCGGGGAGAAAGAGGCTTCGGAAATCCCCCAGGCTCAGCCCAGCTTGGGTGAGGAGCCCAGCGCAGGTGGGAGGAGCGTTGAAGAGAGGCTGCGGGATCTGGAGGCAAGGGTTAAGTTGATTGAGGAGAAGCTTAGAAGGGTCGAGGAGGCCTTATCCAGAATATCAGGGGTCTCTGGCCAGTCACCTAGCGAGAAACCAGGGACTAGGCTGGAGGCTGGGGGCGGGAAAGCCGCTGGGAAGCCGCCTAAACCCGTAATGAGCCTCCAGGAGGCCGCCAACCAGTTCCCGGGTTTGCTGGAGCAGTGGAAGATAGAGGGCGTCGTCGTCCAGATTGGGAGCTTAATCGTGGAGAGGAACTTCCTGGTTGATTTTATGAAGAAGTTCCCTATTCCAGTAGACAAGGTTGAGGAGCTCCAGCCAATGGAGAAGGCGGTGTTCGACGAGTTGAGGAGGGAGGCCCTGATAATACTCCACGGGGGTAAAGAGTATAAGATCGTTAAGAACATCGTCTAACAGCACTCACCTACTCCTTCTTATCAAGGACTCTCTTCACATGCTCCCGTAAGCCGGGGCTTAGGTCTTTCAGCCCCTCACCCACGAGATCCTTTTTCCCCGGTTTCTTCGGCTTGTAGACGCTCATACCTACCCTTGAACTTAACTCTCGGTATCCCCCTTTATCAACTTAAACACTCTCGCTTTAATCCGCCTGAGAGCCACGGGGTCTGACCGGAGAATCGGGTCCTCGCTCAACTCAACTATATCAGCGTAGCAACCCGGTAGGAGACACCCGAGTCTAGGATCCCCGAGGGCGGCAGCCGAGTCTACTGTGTAGTGCCCTAGGGCTTCAAGGACTGTAACGCTATTCCTAATTGTTGGTATCGAGTAGTCTATCCCATCTAGAGAACCCCTTGTCAAGGCAGCGTAGATTGTTTCAAACGGGTTGACCGGCTCCACTGGTGCGTCGGTTGAGTAAGCTGTTATGGAAGCCTCCGCTAGATCCCTAAGCCTATACACCCATCTAGCCCTCTCCCACCCTAACCTCTGGGTGATCCAGCTGTCTGATATTATGAAGTGTGGTTGGAGGACGAGGATAGGCTTAAACTCCTTGAGCTCCGTTAATTGATCGTCTCTGACAAGCGAGACATGCTCAAGCCTTATCAAAGTGTTACCAGTCTTCTTCAGAGCCTCCAACACGGTGTCGAGGGCTCCATCACCTATGACGTGGACGGCGACCTGAATGCCTCTCCTCGACGCCTCCTCTAATAAGCTCCCGAGCTCCTCCGCGTCATAGCTTAAGAAACCCCTCCTGCCGGGCGCGTCATTGTAGTCGCTTGAGAGGAAGGCTGTCCTCGGCCCAAGCGCGCCGTCGAGTATAATTTTCAGCCCATTCACCCTGAACCTCCTGCCGGGCTTCGACCAGGTCTCCTCGACAAGCTTCTCCACGCGGCTTATGTCTAGGCTTTTTTCATACATGACGTAGCCGTAGACTCTAATAGGCAGTTTACCCTCTGAGTCCAGTTGAAGGAGCACGTCGATCTCCCTCTGGGACAAGCCCGCTGCCCCCACAGCAGTGACGCCATGGGCTTCGAATTCCCTCAACCCTAGGAGGAGTGCCTCCGATATCTCCCCCGCTGACATTGAAGACCTTATATGGGTTAGGAGCCTCCATAGATCGTCCTCATAGATCCACCCCTTCTCTAGATCGCCGTACCCAATGCTACCAAGGATGCTGAGAGCTAATTCCACGCCTCTCCTATTCAACGCCGCCATGTGTCCTGAGACATGCTGTATTAGGACAGGCTTGTCGTCGATGAAGGCATCTATCTCCCAGGAGTAAGGCATCCTCCCCTCCTCGAGCTTCGAGGGGTCTACTCTCGGCGCTATGACCCAGCCTGCTATACTCCTGCCTTCACTCCTCAACCTCTCCAGCAGGCTTCTAAGCCCTCCAGTCGCAATAGTTCCCCCAAGCAACAGGTTGTAGCCGAGGGAGTCAGGGTGTGCGTGGGCGTCCACGAAACCTGGGGCTAGGACGCTCTCCGACTCCGCGAGCTCGTAGTCCTCACCCGCAAGAGACTTCTTCAAACTTTCGTAGTCGCCCGCCGCAACTACAACCCCGTTTGAGACCAGGAGAGCCTCCCCGGTCACGAGAGGCTTATAGGAGTAGATCACCCTTCTCTTGCTTCTCACAAGTATGAAGGTCAACTACACGGCACCAGGGATAGGTATGGGGGTTAGGGGAAAAAGGTTAGACAAGGTAGTTGTAGACTCCCCTACCCTTATAGTTGTATATGACGGTCTTAGTCGCCATAACGTACTCGACGCTGTACCCAATACCCTCCCTACCTATCCCGCTGTTCTTCCTGCCGCCGAACGGGTAGTAGCCTATACCATGCCTAGGTATATCGTTGACGTATACTGCCCCTACTTCAAGGTATCTCACAGCCTTCCTTATCCTGTCCAGGTCTTTCCCGAAGACCGCGGCGTCGAGGCCGTAGTCCCTCCCGTTTGCGAGCTTGATGGCCTCATCTAAGTCCTTGAAGCTTGTGATTAATGCTACTGGAGCGAAGACCTCCTCCCTGTAGAGTTTTGATTCAACCATTTTCTCGTGTGAGGTGAACTCTATGAGGGTTGGCTCAACGTAGTTGCCGCCTAGTCTCCTCCCCCCGTATAGTAGGATCCCCCCTCTATCCAAGGCGTCCTTTATAGCGTTCATCATGTTGTCAACTGCTTCACTGCTTATTAGAGGCCCCATGACCGTGGCTGGGTTGCGTGGGTCGCCGACGACAACCTTCTTCAACTCCTCCACAAGCCCCTTCTTGAACTCCTCGTAGACATTCTCCTCGACTAGTATCAGCTTTATTGCATCGCATCTCTGGCCGGCGTAGCTGTATATCCCGGTAGCAATAGCCTTAGTAGCCTGGGCGAGATCCGCGTCCGAGAGGACTATGGCTGGGTCTCCGCCGCCTAACTCCATAATATACTGCTTCACCCCACCGGTGGCGAGCACGTGTCTCCCTGTCGAGGAGCTACCTGTAAGGCTTATAACCGAGATCCGTTTATCGGCCACAAGCGGGTCGGTCTCTCTCCCGGGTAGCGTCAGCACTGCGAACGAGTCTTTCGGGAACCCAGCTTCCTCTACGACCTTAGCGAACATTATCACCGGCAACGGGTCTGCGCTGGGCGGCTTGATCACCACGGCGTTACCGCTTATCGCGCTGTAAACGAATTTGGTGACCGAGTCGAACAACGGGTAGTTGAACGGTATTATCGCGAGGACAACGCCGTAAGGCTCCTTCCTCACCACGGCCTCTGTTTCAAGCGTGGATTGATCCCAGTCGCCCGCAATGTACTCACCGGGGACTTTCCTCGCGTCGAGGGGGGAGTCCCTGAGCCTGCTGATGCTCGCGTTCAGCTCGCCCCTAGCCTGCGCATAGGTCTTACCTGTGTTGAGGACGAGGATTTGAATGAAGTCTTCAGCATACTTCTCCATTAAATCAGCTATCTTAAACATGTATGATACCCGCTTGAAGCCAGGTGTATTCCTAATACTCCACCTCCCTTTCTCGTAAATCCTCGCGACAACGCCTTCCACATCCCTATAGGTTAACTTGGGGACGTACCCTATCACAGAGTTGTCTATAGGGGATTGAACAGGGGCCCAATCTCTCCCGGAAACCCACTCTCCACCGGCGTACGTCTTATAGTAGACCTTCCCGTCGATAACCTCATATATGTTCTTGAAGATGCCTGTGGGGGTGTATTCCACCATAGTTAACCCCCCTGGGGTATTTTTATCAACCTTGTAAATTAAAACTTTATGAAGAAAGAGGAAAAGAGTTGGATATTAAAACAATTGTTTAAAGACTAAAAGGCGATGTTGTAATGCCTCCTGGCCGCCTCGAAGAATTCTTCCTCGACAGGGTTTATTAATGGGGCGTCTCCAGCTGTTTTCTTAACTACCTCAGGGTCCTTCAACCCGTGGCCTGTAACCAGCACTACAACAGTCTCGTCTTTCTCCACCATCTTGTTTTCTAGGGCTTTTATCAGGCCGGCTAAGCCTGCTGCCCCGCTTGGCTCGGCGAATATCCCTTCGAGGCTCGCCAGCAGTTTCATGGCTTCAACTATCTCGCTGTCGCTGACCACCACACCATACCCGTTAGTCTTGTACAGCGCCTTCAAGCCAGCGTCCCCGTCCCACGGGAACGTGTCTTCAAGCCCTGTCGCTATGGTTTCAGGCGGCTTCTCCCAGGGCCTTATCTTATTGGGGTCGGCTCTCTCAGCCCATGCCCTGACAAACGGGTGGTTTCCCTCTGGTTGGACAGCGACGATCTTAGGGTAGCCGGAGATCCAGCCCACCATATTCCAGTCCCTGAACCCGTTGAAGACGCCTGTGAGAAGGCTGGCGGCCCCCGTCGGCACGAAGACCTGGTCTGGCACTCTCCAACCCAGCTGTTCCACGATCTCCATGGAGATCGTCTTAGGCCCCTCGATCTGGTATGGGTTGAAGACGCCGAAGCTCGGGCTGGGGTAGAAACCGTACTTCTCGCTTAGAACCCTCATCATCTTCACCGTTGGATCCTCGGCCTCAGTCCACCTGACTTTGAACACCTTGGCCCCGTAGTAGAGGAGTTGGGCTATCTTGCCGAAGCCGGCGAAGTCCGGTACGAAAGCGTATACTTCGATGCCGGCCTTAGCCCCGTATGCGGCTAGTGCTGCAGCCGCGTTCCCGCTACTTGCTATAACCGCCCTCTTGAAGCCGAAGTACTTGGCCATGGAGATAGAGACGCTCATAGCCCTATCCTTGAAGCTACCCGTCGGGTTCCTCGTCTCGTCCTTTAGGTAGAGGTTCTTCAAACCTAGCTTCTCGCCCAGCCTCCCCGCCTTCAGTAGGGGTGTCCCACCCTCTCCAAGGCTAACAATGTATTCCTCGCTTGGGACAGGCAGGAACTCTTTATACCTCCACATGTAGAACGGCCTCTTCGACAGTTCCTCTCTGGAAACGCTTCTCGAGATGGCATCGTAGTCGTAGTAGATGTCTAGGCGGCCGAGATCGTTGTTGCGGCATGTAACAGGCTTCTCATCCAGCCTATAGACCCTACCACACTTGCTACATTTCAAGTAGGTGACGAACAACTCTACACACCTCGGCTTGATTTAATCTAGTGGCGAGTAAAATAAGCTTAGGCGGATTAGCTACTACACCCGTAATTAGACCTGTTGAGTTCGCGGAGTTTTCACGGTGATGTAGCCGAGGAGCCGGGAAACCCTCAGAAAGTCCTTATTTTCCTGGCAAGGTACTCCACGTG
>JAEMPJ010000015.1:0-5533 GCA_022759365.1 Thermogladius sp.
TTCCCATGGGGGGCATGGGATTTTGCTTTTTGTCTACCACTAGTGTTGCCCGCGGTGTTTGAGGTATTTATTATACTTTCGCATCACTCTCATATATGCATGTATGGTGGTTTTGTTGGCTGGCTGGAGGATTGTTGAGCATCCTGTGCTCAGGTTCAAGCGTGGTAGGGTCGTGAGGTTCTGGTTCAACGGCGCGGCCGTGGAGGGCTTTGAGGGGGAGAGCGTTCTCGCAAGCCTCTACGCCCTGGGCTACAGGGTCTTCTCCTACAGCAAGACCGGCAGGCCCCGCGGCGCTTTCTGCATGGTCGGCAAGTGCTCTAGTTGCCTGGCGAGGGTGGACGGCGTGCCTAACACGAGGCTCTGCATCACACCCGTGAGAGAGGGGATGGTTGTGGAGACGCAGAGGGGTCTGCCGGACATACCCTCTGTATCCCGGGGCGACGTGGTTGAGGAGGAGTTGGAGGCTGATGTCGCTGTAGTCGGGAGCGGGCCCGCGGGCCTCCAGGCCGCGCTCACACTAGCCTCCAAGGGGCTGAGGGTTGTCCTAGTCGAGGAGCACTTCAAGCTGGGTGGGCAGCTCGTCAAGCAGACACACAGGTTCTTCGGCGACGCAGCCTTCTACGGGGGTGTGAGGGGGTTTAAGATCGCGGAGGAGCTGGCTTCAAGGGTTCTCTCAAACCCGAATATAAGAGTCCTCCTCTCAACGAGAGCATACGGCCTCTTCCACGGGGGAGTCCTAGGGGCTGCAAGCGTGTCGGGTGAGGCTAGGCACTACTTGATCAAGCCGAGGTACATAGTAGTCGCCGCGGGAGCGTCGGAGAAGACAGCCCTCTTCGAGGGGAACGACCTGCCTGGTGTAATGGGGGCGGGGGGCGCGCAGACCCTGATGAACGAGTACGGTGTGAAACCAGGCGACAGAGCCCTGGTCTTGGGTAGCGGGAACCTCGGGCTTATAATAGCATACCAGCTCCTCCAGGCCGGCGTCGAGGTTAAAGCAGTACTGGAGCCGAATAGCGAGATCGGTGGCTGGTTCGTCCACGCGGCTAAGCTCAGGAGGCTGGGAGTCCCGATAAAGACGGGGAGAACCCTCGTCAGGGTTGAGGGAGGAGACAGAGTGGAGAGAGCTGTTTCAGCGGCTGTCGACGAGAACTACACTCCTATCCCTGGGAGCGAGGAGGCCTACGATGTCGACACAGTTCTGCTAGCAGTGGGCCTCCAGCCAAACTACGCCCTGCTAAGCGAGATGGGTGTGGTGGTGAAGCATGTCCCGGAGCTAGGTGGGCTGGTGCCTGTTAGGACTTGGGGGATGGAGACCTCTATCCCCAGGGTCTACGTTGCTGGAGACCTCTCCGGCGTGGAGGAGGCTACGGCAGCCTTCCTCGAGGGAGAGCTAGCCGCCCAGTCAATACTCGAGAGAGAGGGTTTGGGTGAGGGGAGGAGGGCTGAGGTGCTACACTACCTGTGGAACATATACAGGATGAGCCCCCTCCTCGAGACGGCGAGAGCCGGCAAGCTCTCGGTCACGGTCAGCGAGGAGGAGATGGAGGAGTTGAGGAGGTGGAGTAGTTGAGCTTCAGGAAGACAGGCGTCATCACAGTAGAGGAGTTGAAGAAGCTCGGCCTCCTACCCAGCGAGGAAAGGCTTGGGAAAGCCCCTGTCGCCGTCCTCGAGTGCCCCGAGGACATACCCTGCAATGTATGCGTCACCGCCTGCCCCTTCAAAGCTATCGTGAAGGACACGCTGTACTCCCGGCCCAGGCTAGACGAGTCCAAGTGCATTGGGTGCGGTGTCTGCGTCGCGAAATGCCCTGGGCAGGCTATATTCGTGGTCGACCTCAGGGGTGGTGAAGCCTTGATCACACTCCCCTACGAGATGAACCCCCCTCCCAGCAAGGGGGCTAGAGTCCAGTTGCTGGACAGAGAGGGAAGGGTTGTGGGGGAGGGGGAGGTGGTTAAAGCGTGGAGCTACGACTCAACCTGGGCTGTGACAGTCCGGGCGCCTAGGGAGATGTGGCTCCACGTGAGGGCTGTGAGGGTGGTGGGGAGGAGTGATTGACCCGAGGAAGGTCATTGTCTGCAGGTGCGAGGACGTCACCCTGTACGATGTTGAGAAGGCGATAGATGAGGGTCTAACAGACATAGAGTTGCTTAAGAGGAAGCTGAGGATTGGCATGGGGCCGTGCCAGGGCGCGGGCTGCCTCCTCGTAGTAGCCTCTATACTGGCGAGGAAGAAGGGGGTTAGAGTCACGGATATCAAGATACCGGTGAGCAGGCCCCCTATAGCCCCAGTCCAGTTGAAGTTCTTCGCGGGGTCGAGGAGGAGTGGCTAGGCGGATCCTGATCATCGGGGCGGGTGTCACAGGTTTATTCACAGCCAAGCAGCTATTGGAGAAAGGGTTCAGCGACATCCTAGTGGTCGACAAGAACTACCCTGGCTCAGGAGGGAGCTTCAGGTGCGCCACGGGTATCAGGGCGAGCTTCACAAGCAGAGAGCACGTCAAGATAATGCTGAGAGCGATAGAGCTCTGGCCCAAGGTCTCGGCTGAGCTGGGGATAAAGTACTCTAGGGACGGCTACCTATGGCTCCTCACTAGGGAGAGCGATGTAGAGTACTTCAGTGAGGTCGTGAAGTTCCAGAACAGCCTGGGCGTGCCCACCAGGGTGCTCACCCCGGAGGAGGCTGGGGCGCTGGTGCCAGGCCTCAACGTGTCCCTTGTGAAGGCAGCTGTCTACGACCCCCTCGCCGGGAAGGCGAGTTGCTTCGATAGCGTCGTCAACACCCTCAGACACCTCTTGTCAAGGGGTGTCAGGGTTGAGTGGGGTGTTGAGGCGCGGAGGATTAGGAGGAGCGGTAGCGGCTTCGCGGTGGAGACAAGTAGGGGCGAGCTCGAGGCCGAGATAGTCTTGGTGGCCGCTGGCTGGGGGAGCAGGAGGCTCCTTGAGACAATCGGGGTTGAACTCCCTATAAGGAACCTCCCCAAGCACGCCCTGGTCACAGAGGCCTTTAAACCCGTCTTCAAACCACTGGTCATAGACTGGGCTACCTCATCCTACATAGTCCAATTATTCAACGGCAACTTCTACATTGGAGCGGATATACCGGAGGAGTACGATGTTAAACCAGCGCACAAGCTGGAATTCCTGAGGAAGGCTGCCGGGGTCTGGACGAGGCTCCTCCCGTGGCTGGGCGAGGTCAACGTGTTGAGGTATTGGACAGGCTACTATGATATGACACCTGACCACCACCCTGTACTAGGGCCTGTCGAAGGGTTCGAGGGCCTCTACGTGGCAGCGGGGTTCAGCGGCCACGGCTTCATGATGGCCCCAGCTGTCGCGGAGGCTCTAGCAGAGTACATAAGCGGAGGTAAGCCGGGGCTACCGGAGTTCGAGAGGCTGAGGCCGGAGAGGTTTGCGAGAGGCGAGCTTATAAAGGAGATAGCTGTATTCGGCTAAACAGAAACAGTGGTTCTAATGCTTATAGACAGGTTTAACAGGCCTCTCACAAGCCTCAGGATCAGCGTGACGGAGAAGTGCAACCACAAGTGCATCTTCTGCCACAGGGAGGGCTTGCTGAACTACAATTCAGCAGTTGAGCTGAGCCCCGAGGACTGGGGCTTCGTGGCCAGAGTGGCAAGGAGCCTGGACATAGTCGACGCCAAGCTGACGGGCGGGGAGCCCCTGGTGAGGAGGGATATAGTGGAGATAGTGAGGGAGATCAGCGAGGCCGGCTTGAAGACATCTATAACCACCAACGGGAGCCTGCTGGACAGGTATGCTAAAGGGTTCAGCGAGGTTGGGGTGGACCACATCAACGTTAGCCTACACTCGTTGAGGGAGGATGTATTCAAGGCCATCACGGGGGGTGAGCTGAAGAGAGTTTTATCGGGGATTGAAGCAGCCCTGGACTATGGGCTTAGGCTTAAAATAGACTTCGTCCTCCTCTCATGGAACAAAGAGGAGGTTCCCGGGATAATAGATTTCGCGGCGTCGAAGGGCTTGGAGGTCAACTTGATAGAGCTCATACCCCTCGGCGTGGAGCCCGACCTCTACTCTAAGCTACACGTGGAGGCGAGGCTGGTCGAAGACTACCTGGCTAAAAGGGCTGTGAGAGTCGAGGTGAGGGAGTTCCAGAGCCGTCCAGTCTACCACTTGGACAACGGTGTGAGGGTCACGGTGATAAAAGGCTTCTGCAACCCCGAGCTATGCGCTAAGTGCACTAGGATAAGGTTTACACCTGACGGCAAGATCAAGACTTGTCTCTTCAGGAACGACACCTTAGTCGACGCCAGGCCCTCCATAATCGCCAGGGACTTCAACGGGCTCGTCGAGGCCTTCAAGAAAGCAAACAGCTTAAGAGAGCCCTTCTTCAAATTCAATAAAGGTGGTCTCCGTTGAGCATGGTGGATGTAACTGGGAAGAAGCTGGTTTACAGGGAGGCCGTGGCCGAAGGGGTGATAAGGCTTAGGCCAGAGACAGTGAGGTTGATCAAGGAGGGCAGGGTTGAGAAGGGGGATGTATTCGATGTCACAAGAGTCGCGGTTGTCCTAGCCGTTAAGAAGACGAGCGAGCTACTACCCCTAACCCACCCCATACCCGTGACCCACGTGGACGTCGGTTTTGACATACCCACAGAGGACTCGGTCAAGGTTACAGTGAGGGTTAAGACTATTGCCCAGACAGGGGTGGAGATGGAGGCTTTAACAGGGGTTGTAGCCGGCTTACTCAACATATGGGACATGGTTAAGAAATACGAGAAGGATGAGGGGGGCCAGTACCCGTACACGAGGATAGAGGGCGTTAGAGTAGTGAGCAAGGTTAAGAGCGAGACCTCTTAACCCTAGTCTCATCACCTAGAACCCAGTACTCCCCGTCTTCTCTAACCTCGAGCTTGAATATAGGCGCCTCCTTCTTCACCCTGTCTATCATCGCCCTAGTTGCCTTGTTGACCTCCTCACGCCCTCTCCCAGCGGCCGCGATCACGACAGTCGCCTCGCCAGGCTTAACCTCACCCACCCTGTGGAATATGGCCACAGCCTCCAGGCCGAACCTCTCACCCTCCTCCCTGGCAATCCTCTCCAGAACCCTCGAGGCGACCTCACCATAGGCTGTGTAGACGAGTTTTTCAACCCTCACACCGGCAACCCTGCCTTTAACAACGCCCACGAAAACCTCAACTCCACCCGTCTCAGAGTCCACCGCCAGCTTGGAGACCTCGCCTAGGAATCCCTGGAGGAGGTTCAACGGGTCTCCTTCCACGAGGGCTGTCCTAACGATCAACTCAACCACCCGAGGACGGAGGCAGTAGAACCACTCTATCCCCTTCGCGGAGCACTCTCTCTCCCGTCGCGGCCTCCCCGTTAACGAACACCGAGACGCTGAACCTTCCGCGGATGCTCTCAGGTAGAATCGACTCGATCACCTCCTTTACAGTCGCCCCCTCCCTAAACTCGTAGAAACCCTCCTTAACATGGTCGCCTAGGAGCCCGTATGCCTTAATGTAGACTCTCACAATAAGACACCCTGGGAGGATCAAG
>JAEMPJ010000015.1:5633-8894 GCA_022759365.1 Thermogladius sp.
GCACTCTTCCCCCTAGCTCTCGCTATAGCCTCGCTTAGGATGCTGAAGGCCTTCATAGTGTCCTCCGGGGAGATCACGATTATGGTTTCACTATAGCTCGACGTTATCTGGATTATGTTGATGCTGGACTGGGCTAGTATTGTCGTTATGTAGGCTATCAGGCCTGGCGTGTAAATGTTTTCCACGGGGCTCACTAGCAGTATGGCTGTCAAACCGCTCTGCTGGAAGAGGGGCTTGGAGCCAATGTTGTCTAGGAATGTCTTAGCCTGCTCGTCGCCGACCATCACTGTTATGCTCGTTATACCTGTCACTATGGAGAGGAACCTAGTCCCCTGGAGGGACCCGGCTATCCTAACTATCTCTCTCAGAGCAATCAAGTCGTACGTCAAGACGGAGACCTTGGTTTTAACCTCGATGCTGGTTTCCCTGAGTATTCTCTCAACATTGGAGACGTTCATCGGGCTTAAACGCCGAGCCAGCCTGATCAAGGCCACTTTAATGCTCTCGATAGACGCGTCCTCCCTAAGCTCCTCGTCGACAAACCGTTTAATAGCCCTCGCCGCCCGGGAGTAATTGGCTAGGCCAGAGGCCAGGCACTCCTTTAACACAGGGTTGTTCTCAACTATCTTCTCGACAACCCTGCTTACACTGCTCTCACCGGGCTCCAATGCCTGCAACACCCTCATACAGCATTGTAACAGTTGGTTCAGTGATGTAACAGGATATACATACGTCCTTAAAAACCTGAACCACTTTAATCCACCGTGGTGCGTTGAAGCAATGAGCGGGAGGGGTAGGGCGGTCATAGACATAATGGCTGTCAGCGCTAGCGGGGCTCTCTCCCCCGGACCCTTGTCCTTCACGGCTGTCGCGGCTGGAGCCTACCTCGGAGTCTTGGGCGGCTTACTCGTCGCGACAGGCCACCTCCTCTTCGAACTACCCTTCACGCTCCTACTAGCCCACGGCTTCAGGAGGCTGGGTGAGGCGGTTTCAAGGTATAGGCTGGGGCTAGACCTCGCGTTCATCGCCTCAGCCCTGTTCTTCGCGTACGAATCCTTCAAGGCTGGCATGAACCCTGTGAACCCTACCGCGGGTATTGTTTCATCAAGCATCTCAGCCCTCCTCGCGGGCTTCCTTCTCACAGGTCTCAACGCGTATTTCATAGCGTGGTGGCTTACAGTCGGTGTACCCGTCGTAAAGGTGCTCAGCGAGGCCGGGGCCCTCCACCGGCTAGGCTACTACACCGCACACGTCTGGATAGACTACGCGTGGCTCACCCTCTTATCCACCGCGGGCTTCCTCCTCTCCACAAGGTTCTACAGCTACATGCTAGACACAATAGGCATCCTGCTGGTAGCCCTCGCCGCCAGGCACCTCTACATGATTTTCAATCAATTCACTAGAAAACAGGGTTGAATCCACCGACCCCTTGTTGGGACGTTGGCATGTTACATACGTTACACGTCTACGTATGTACCCCATCTTGATCGTACATATTGTTTAAATACCTGTACCGAGACGACCCAGGGAACTCAAGGTGGTTGATGTGAGAAGAATACTCGTGTTAGCCCTGGCAGTAGCCCTGGTAATTGCATCTCTACCTCTGAGCACCACAGTGAGCTCGCAGGAGGTCAAGGTCTTCAGGGTTGGTTGGGGAGGGACATCCTTCGACACGTTCAACCCCTTCACGACTTACGCGACGATCTCGGCCTGGCTGACGCTCGACGTTTACAGTAGGCTTGTTAGGCCCACGGAGAACTACACTGGTTTTATCCCAGACTTAGCTGAGAGCTGGGAGATACTTGGCAACAACACTATCAGATTCCACCTGGTGCACAACGCTACTTTCACGGATGGATACCCTGTAACAGCCGAAGACGTAGCCTACAGCTTCTACCTAGCCAACCAGAGCTGGAGCGCACTAGCCCCGTATGTGGGTATGGTGAACAAGATCAATGTCATAGACAATTACACGGTAGACTTCATTGTGTCAAGCCCGGCATTGTTCATGCTCGAGGCAGCGATAAACATACCAATAGTACCCAAGCACATATGGGCCAATGTAAGCGACCCCTCAACCTACGCCGACAACCCGCCTATTGGGAGCGGGCCGTTGAAGGTTGTAGAGTTCCATGAGGGCCAGTACGCTGTGTTAGAAGCCAACCCAGCCTTCTACTACCCTAGCTGGCTACCCAAGGTTGACAGGATCGTCGTGAAGTTCTACAGCGATGTAACCTCGGCTACAAACGCGCTTCTCGCTGGAGACATCGACGCTGTAGGCCCCTATATCGCTTCAACTTTGATCCAGACAGTAGCCAACAACCCCAACCTATACTTGTTTAAAGCCCCGCCCACAATGTTCTTCTACCTCGCCTTCAACGTAGACCCTAATGGGACCGGGAACCCAACCCTCAAGGACATCAACGTTAGGCTTGCACTGGCCCACGCCATCAACGCCTCCTACGTCTGCGGGATAGGCTGGCCTGGAGCCGGCGCCCCCATGGGCACGGTGCTACCCTCCACGAACATATTCGCAGATCCAAACCTCAAACCATACGACTTCAACCTTACACTCGCAGCCCAAATCCTGGATCAAGCCGGGTACAAGGCTGGCTCAGACGGGGTGAGGGTCTCGCCCTCGGGTGTTAGACTAGAGTACAGCATCCTAGTGCCGAGCAACCTGCCCGAGGCGGTTAAAGCAGCGCAGGTGATAGCGCAGTGGTGGAGTCAAATAGGCGTTAAAGCCAATGTACAGCCGATGGACACCGGTAGCATGTCCGCGATAATATGGAAGAAAGTCAACAATACAATCGTGTTAGGCCACGACACGGATATATGGGACTGGTTTGTAGCCCCCAACGACGCGCTGTTCCTCAACGTGTTCCTCTCTAACATGAAGCTAACGGGGATCTCGGATTCAGGCTACGCGAACCCAGCGTATGATTCAACTTTCAATAAACTATATAATGCGACGAGCATGGATGAGCTGAAGACTATAGCCTACCAGCTACAGGAGATGCTCCACCACGACCTACCCTACCTCCCTCTATGTGAGATCTGGGCTGTCCAAGCCCACAGCAAGGCTTTCACAGGCTTCGACTACAGCTGGCCTTCAGGCCCCTTCGGCGGTAACGACTGGAGAACCTTCCTCAATGTTCAGCCGGCTACATCCAGCCCATCCTCAACCACCAGTACCACGCAGCCAGCTACCTCAACATCATCAACGACAACAAGTAGTGGGGTGGCTTCGACAACCACTAC
>JAEMPJ010000015.1:8994-13847 GCA_022759365.1 Thermogladius sp.
ACGAGTCAAGGGTTAGCTTCAACCAGCACATGGCTTATCATCGGCGTTGTAGTGGCCGTGGTGGTTGTACTCGGTCTAACCCTCTACGTGTTGAAGAAGAGGTGAGGGTATTGGCGTATAGATCTTATGTTATGAGGAAGTTTTTTGGCCTCCTCCTAACATTGTTCATTGTAACCCTCGTAAACTTCATCCTATTCAGGCTACTGCCAGGAGACCCGATCATGATTTTATTCAGGGATCCGAGGCTCACACCCGAGCAAATAGACTACTTGTACCATAAATTCGGGTTGGACAAGCCTCTGATAGAGCAGTTCTTCATATACTTGTGGAACCTCTTTAGAGGTGAGTGGGGGATTTCATTCGCGTACAAGAAGCCTGTCATGGAAATACTGCCTGGGAGAATACTGAACTCCCTCATACTAGTGGTGCCGGCAACGATACTATCCATTCTCCTAGGGGTTGTAACGGGCGTGGTCGCCGCCTGGAAGAGGGGGAGCCTAGCTGACGCAGCAATATCGACGATCTCCCTAGGCTTGTACTCGCTCCCAACATTCTGGCTCGGCGGCATATTCATATTCTTCTCAATAAACTACTGGAGGCTACCAGTAGGCGGCATGTTCAACTACGGGCTGGACCACGGAGGCTTGTTCTCCTACTTAGGCGACTTGTCCTCGCACATGATCCTACCGCTGGTAACGCTGACGCTGGTCTCATACGGTAGCTTCACTCTAACCGTGAGGGGGGCAATGCTGGATGTAATGGCGGAAGACTACATTAGGACTGCTGTAGCCAAGGGTTTAACCAGCTGGGGTGTCCTCAGGAGGCACGCGCTCCCGAACGCAATGCTACCGACAGTCAGCTTAACGGCTGTAAGCCTGGGAACCGCGGTCACGGGATCCGTGCTCACTGAGACAGTGTTCAACTGGCCGGGGGTGGGGAGGCTTATATTCGACGCTATATCCAACAGGGATTACCCGTTGTTGCAGGCGAGCTTCCTCATCATCACGATAAGCGTGCTCCTAGCCAACTTCCTCGCCGACATTGTCTACGGGCTTCTAGACCCCAGGGTTAAGTACAAGTAGGTGCTCTCTATGGCCGGCTCCAACGGGCTCTTAAACACGTTGACTGGGGGTTTTAGGAGCATGGGCTTGAGCATGGGGTTGAGAGCAGGCAACATTCTTCTAGGGTTAAAGAATTCCGCTCAGATCATCATCGCGAACAAGAAGACCACGGCGGGTGTTTCAATAATAGCGTTATACGTGATCCTAGCATTCCTCGCACCCTACATATCCCCCTACAACCCGTATCAGACAGATGTCAACAGCATCCTCCAGCCGCCTAGCCTGCAGCATTTGTTCGGCACAGACGACGCTGGTAGAGACTTGTTCTCAGAGAACATGTACGCGATCTGGACGTCGCTCATAGTAGGCTTGTTCGCAACCCTTGTAACAGTGGTTGTCGGCACTGTAGTCGGCTTGGCCAGCGGCTACTACGGTGGCGTCCTCGACGAGGTTTTAATGAGGGTCACAGACTTCCTCCTAATAGTACCCCCGGTAATGCTGATGATCGTGATAGGGGCCCTACTGGGGTCAAGCCTGGTCAACATAATACTTGTCATCGGCCTACTCAGCTGGAGCCCTATAGCCAGGGTTATAAGAAGCATGGTCCTCACAGTTAAGGAGTGGCCTTTCGTAGAGGCATCCAGGGCTATGGGCGCTGGGGACAAGCTGATCATGTTCAAACACATATTCCCGATCATTGCTCCAGTCGTCTTCGCCAACTCAATGCTCTCAGTGGCGAACGCTATCTTCTCGCACGCAGCCCTCTTATTCCTAGGCGTCGGAAACATCAACGACATAAGCTGGGGGACTATACTCCACTTCGCCTACACTTCAGGTAGCTTCACAGCGGGCTACTGGTGGTATTTCACACCGCCGGGCATAATGCTACTGGGGCTTGTAGTAGGCTTCATGCTACTGGGGGTTGGGTTGGAGGAGACGTATAACCCGAGGCTCAGGGTTAAGCAGTTGTAGAGGCAAAACAGTTTTCAACTAAGTTAGCTCACGTAGCTGTAGACCTCGTCGACCAGGGCCTGAACCTCTGGCATCTTCCTTGACCTAGGCCTCTTCAACCCAATTCTAACCTCCTTCACGATCTTCGCCGGCCTGGGGGAGAGTATTATGATTCTATCAGACATCAACACAGCCTCCTCAACGTTGTGTGTTACCATGATAACTGCCTTCAAGGGCACCACGCCCGTGAGCCATAGGTCGACGACCTCGCTCCTCAAAGTCTCAGCTGTCAAAGGGTCTAAGTTTGAGAAAGGCTCATCTAATAGCAGTATGTCAGGCTCTATGGCCAGGGCCCTCGCGATGTTAACCCTCTGCTTCATCCCCCCGCTCAGCTCGTTCGGGTAGAAGTCCTCGAACTCGCCTAAGCCGACTAGCGTGAGAGCCCTCCTCGCCCTCTCCCTCGCCTCCCCCGCGTCCACGCCCCTCGCGAGCAAAGGTAGCATCGTGTTCCCCAGGACTGTCATCCAGGGTAGGAGGGTTGGTGACTGGAAGACGAAACCTATCCTTGGCTCGTGTCCTATGCGGAACTCTATAACCCCTGAATCCGGCTTCTCTACCCCCGCTATGATTCTGAGAAGAGTGGATTTACCGCAACCGCTGGGCCCGAGAATAGCTATGAACTCCTCCCCTACATCGAAGGATATGTTGTCGAGCACCAGCACTTCTCTCCCGGGCACCTTGTACTTCTTTGAAAGCCCCCTGATGCTTAGGACGACCTCACTCGACGACATACCTAGACCCCAGCCTCTTGAACAACCTGCTCCATACAAGCTTGTCCAACAAAACAATTAGGAGGCTCATGTAGAGAGCTACTTGTAGGAGGCCCGCTGAGTCCCCTCTCGCCGCGAGTTTATCTATTAGGCTCCCCACCCCGCCCATATCTATTTTCAGCCCCCCTACAGCAATGTACTCCGCCGCTATAGACGCGTTCCACGCCCCTCCCGAGGCAGATAATAGGCCTGCGAGAATTGATGGGAGGAGTGCTGGGAGGAAGATCGACTTGAAGTAGAGTGACCCCTTTACACCGTATATTTCAGCTAGCTCCAATATGTCTTTTTTCATGTATTGGAGCCCGAAGATCATGACGTTGAAGTAAACGTACCATAAGGCGCCTTGAAGGTAGACGAAGAACATTACAAACCAGGGGTAGGTGAACGCGATGGGGAGTAGGATAGGCCACCAGACAACAGCGGGGACAGATGAGAGCAGTTCTCCAGCAGTGCACGCTATAAAGCCTACTCTCCTGCTCCTAACAGAGAGGTATGAGAGGGGCAGGGAGATTAGTAGCGAGACAAGCAGTGTTGCGTAGACTCTGATCAAAGTAACCCAAACATTCTCTATGAACATGTAGAGGTAGTATGTGAGGTTTGCTGACCACGTGCTAAAAGACGGTGCTCCCGCACCGCTCAGCCAGATGGAGGCTGGGAGGAGTGGAATGAGTGTTAGAAAAGCCACACCGCCGGGGATTTTCACTCTCAGTCTGAGCATGGCTTTCACGATACCCCTCCACGCAGAGGCAACAGCCCTGTCGACAGCCCTGTATGATGATTCAACCCCTGGTAGTATCTTTAAGCCGGTATACCTTACTACTGCCGGGTTCCATAAGAGAAGGTAAGTTGTTAATATAACTAGGAAGAGCACGGTTACTCCAGCTGTCAGGGCCTGGATGTCACCTCTATCCGTGGCGTCGAATATGAAGCTCCCGAGCCCCACGAGCTTATAGGTCTGCGAGCCCATCGAGATGACCTCGGCGCTCGTCAGGAAGAACCAGCCGCCAGCCCACGATATAATGCTGTTCGATATGATCGAGGTCTTTGAGGCGGGGACGTAGACAGCGGCTAGTCTAAGGGGGAAGGGTAGCTTGTAGACGTTCGCCATCAAGTCGATCGAGGGGTCGAGCGATTTAACAGACGCGTACACCCCGAAGATCATGTTCCACACAAGGCTTGTCACAATGAGGATTATAGCGCTCAGCTCCCCGCCTATACCTGGCCCAAGCCTGTCTACAAGGAGGACCAGTACGATCGGGAAGAAGCCTAATATCGGCACTGACTGGAGGACATCGAGTATTGGGAGTAGAACGGCCTCCACGGCTCTGTTCCTCGCCATCGCTATACCAGTGAACAACGCTATGAAAAGCGAGAGGAGGTAGGCAGCGAACATCCTGTAGAGGCTCATCAGCGTCGCTACAGCCAGCTCGTACAGCAATCTTCCACCCTTGACCGCCGTGTCAAGTTTATTAGGATTCAGGAAACAATATATATTCCCCAGGGTGTTCGAGTAGGATTGTCACAAGAATCGAAAATCGTGGTTTTACCCTATTACCTCACCCCGGATCACATACTTGGCTTGATCGAGGCACTCCACAGTCTGGGCAATAAAGTAGACCCAATGCAGTTGGGAGACCTGCTCGGGGAGAACATTGATGTCCTGCCCCATGTGATCGATGTGGCGGAGGCTTTAGGCCTCGTCTCGGTTGACGCTAAGGGGGACTTATCCCTAACCGAGCTAGGGGAGAAGGTTGTGAGAGGCAATATTAAAAGCGTTAAGAGCATGCTGAAAGAAAACGCTAGGAGACTGGAGCCTTTGAACACATTGTTGAAGGTGTTGTCGAAAAACAGGAGGATAAGTGTTGAAGAATACGAGAACATACTCTCCAGGTACTACTATGTTCACTTGAATGAGGCGAAGTACACCATACTCCAGTGGGGTGCCTTCCTAGGCTTGTTCAAAATGGATGGGAACGACGAGTACGTTTATTTGCTCCACTCTTGATTACCT
>JAEMPJ010000015.1:13947-19003 GCA_022759365.1 Thermogladius sp.
CTACGTGGTCTAACTAAAAGCGAAGTCGAGGAGAGGATCAGGAAGTACGGCTTAAACGTTGTGCCCGAGAGGAAGGAGTCTCTTCTCAAATTATTTGCTAGGAAATTCACAGGTCTAACACCCTACACTATTGAGGCCGCAGCCGTAATATCCTTCCTCCTGGGCAGGTACTTCGACTTCGCTGTAATGGTCGCCCTTCTACTAGTCAACGCAGTCATCGGGCTGTTACACGAGCAGAGGGCGGAGAAAGCGGTTGAGCTACTTAAGTCAAGGCTCAGAGTGACTGTTAGAGTACTGAGAGACGGCTCCTGGACAGAAGTCCCAGCGGAGTATATTGTGCCAGACGACATCATAAAACTCAAGCTCGGCGATGTAGTCCCGGCTGACGGGGAGGTGCTTCAGGGGCATTTAATCGTGGACGAGTCAGCTTTAACAGGCGAGTCTCTCCCTGTGGACAAGAACCCGGGCGACAAGGTGTTCGCGGGTAGTAGCGTGCTGAGGGGGGAGGCTGTTGTCAAGGTCACTGCAACAGGGCTGTCGACACGCTACGGTAAGACAGTTGAGCTGGTGCAGGTGAGCAAGCCAAGGCTTATAATAGAGGAGATCACGAGTAGCATTACGAAAGGCCTGCTAGCCGTGGACATCTTCTTCATAGCCCTCGTGGCAGTTAAGCTGGTTTTGAGCAGGATCAGCATACTAGAGCTACTGCCTTTCACTCTAACCCTTCTGATAGCCTCCATACCTATAGCCCTGCCAGCCATGACCACTATAACCCTGGCTTTAGGCAGTCTCGAGCTGGCTAAGGCAGGTGTGATCGTGAGGAGGCTTGAGGCGATTGAGGCTGGGTCGATGATGGATGTTGTGTGCCTTGATAAAACCGGGACTATAACGGAAAACAAGATTTCAGTGAAAGAAGTAATCCCTCTAACCAAGGAGTACTCGGAGAAGGATATCCTACTCTACGCGCTCCTCGCATCGGAGGAGGACGCTAAAGACCCGATCGACAGGGCTGTCATAGAGAAGGCCTCCGAGGAGGGGGTTTCAAAAGCTGGGGTCGAGCTAGTTGAGTTCAAGCCGTTCAGCCCTGAGACAAAGAGGACAGAGGCCCTGGTGAAGATCGGCGGGGTGCTTGTGAGAGCTGTGAAAGGCGCCCCCCAAGTCCTCGCGGAGATGGACGGGAGCCTGGATAAACAGAGGTACGAGGAGATCGTTAGAGAAATAGGTGAGAGGGGCGAGAGGCCTCTAGCAGTAGGCGTCGAGAAGGGCGGTGTCTTCAGGGTCATCGGCCTACTAGGCTTGTACGATAAGCCTAGAGAAGACTCCCCCAGCTTCATAAAAGCTATCAAGGAGATGGGTGTAAAGCCGATCATGATCACTGGGGACAACTACTATGTGGCGAGGAGCATTGCGAGATTGGTCGGGATAGACGGTAAAGTGATCTCCCTTAAGGGTATGCCCAGGGAGGAAATACTCGGTTTAATCGACAGCGTTGGCGTCTTCGCCGAGACAGTCCCTGAAGAAAAGCACGATATTGTTGTAGCACTCCAGGAGAAAGGCCATGTAGTGGGGATGACTGGGGATGGGGTAAACGACGCCCCTGCCCTGAAGAGAGCCGACCTCGGCGTGGCGGTGAGCAACGCGACGGATATCGCCAAGCTCTCAGCGTCTGTTGTCCTCACAAGACCCGGGCTCAGGAACATAGTTGACATAATCCAGCTGGGTAGGCGGGTCTACAGGAGGATTGTCGTCTGGGCCCTGAACAAGGTAGTTAAAACATTCCAGACAGTCTACTTCGTAGCAATATCAACCCTATTCCTAGGCATACCCGTCTTGTCTCCCACACACATGATACTCATGTTGTTCCTATACGATTTCGTAACACTCTCCATCAGCACAGACAACCTGAAACCCAGTAAGAGGCCTGAGAGGTGGAATCTCCGGAAGCTGGTGGAGGTCTCTGTACTCCTTGGTTTGATCAAGATCGTCGAGTTGTTCGTAGCGCTATATATAGCCTTAGACTACCTCGCGCTCCCCCTCGATCAAGTTAGGACATTCATGTTCTACATCCTACTCCTCTCCGGGTTGTTCAACATATTGAACTTCAGGGAGACAAACTGGTTCTGGGCTAGTAGGCCCAGCCTACCGGTCGCTCTATCAATCCTAGGCGATACCATAGTCGGCACTATCTTAGTCTACGAGGGCTGGATTATACCGCCAATACCATTAAGCGCAGTACTGCTGGGCCTCATATACTCTGTCTCCGTGACACTCCTTTTAACAGACGCGGCCAAGCTCTTAGTGTTCAGGGTTTTCGGGGCAGTGTAAAGGTGTTTCTTCACCCATCACCGCCCTAATTTCTGATAATCTAGCCGTCCGGGAGGGCAAGGGGGTTTGGGTTCGCGTCAGACTTTACCCACCGCTGTTAAAGTAGTTTTCAACTTAACCCGCGTTTATTTGCGGGTCTTATAGCCGTCAATCCAATGGTGGATGTAAGCTTATCGGGTTTCCTCCAAGCCTCTTATAAAAATCTTCTTCACGGTGCTAATCCTGTTCACTGCGGCTATTAAGGCTGAGAAAAGGTTTTCAAGGTTATTGAGCTCAAATCTCAGTACTGCCTCTCTGTAGGGCCGGCCCACTAAGACGCCTATCTCACTGGGGGCTACGACAGCCCTCCTGTTCCTAAGGCATTCGGCCGCCATTAGTATAGACTGCGCGCAGGGAGAGGGGGCTACGCAAAGACTCACAGACCATGTCACATCGCTGTAGCTCGTGGTGACGATGTTTATCGCCATACTATTCAACTGATCCAAGCTGAGGGGCCTCGTGGAAACCAGTATGGTTAAACCCACACTGTTGCTTGAAACTAGCTTGAGGAACTCGCCTACTCTCCTAAACGAGTCTGCTTGGAGGGCGAACACGGGGGTCGAGGGGTAGAGCAGGTATTTGCCCGACGCCTCTAACACGACGGATCTCCAGCTTAAGTCAGCTCTCCTCCCCAGGACGGTGGAGAGGAGGGCGTAATCCCTGGCTGAGAGAAGAGTGATCTTCAAGTTCCCTTTAGAGGTTGCTACTTTAAGGACGCCTATTAGAAGACCCCTCGTCAAGGGATTAAGATCAGCTAGACCCCTCTCACCTGGAGCCAGGATCACGTGGATAGAGCTTGCTCTCAGGATAAGCGCGGCAATTAACGCGAGCACCGCTCTAAAACCAGCTTCAACAATAATTATTGGATTCGCCAGCGGTCTAGAACTCCATAGAAATCTCATAAACCTGGTTAGACTGTCGAAATATGTGAAACCTGCTTCAGCAACCGCCTCGCAGGCCTCCGGCCTTGTCAAACAAAGTGTTTCCAAGACTGAGACCTATTTTATAATTTGTTGTAACCCTAATAGAAATATGTTACATGGGTATACACGCGGTGGGTTCTAATGGTTGAAATAGTTGACACCACTCTCAGAGACGCGCATCAATCCCTGATAGCTACACGGCTTTCAACCGAGGACATGCTTCCAATACTCGACTTGATCGATCAGGCAGGCTTCTACAGTATTGAAATGTGGGGTGGGGCGACATTCGACGTCATGCTCCGCTACCTCAAGGAAGACCCTTGGCACAGGCTGAGGATTATAAGGGAGAGGGTTAGGAGGACAAAGCTCCAGATGCTCCTCAGAGGTCAGAACCTCGTGGGCTACAGGCACTACCCTGACGACGTGGTGGAGAAGTTCATAGAGCTCTCCTATAGAAATGGCATTGAGGTCTTCAGGGTTTTCGACGCTTTAAACGACGTGAGAAATATGGCTACCAGTATAAGGAAAGCCAGGGAGCTGGGCGCTATAGTTCAGGGGACTATAACCTACACTGTCAGCCCCGTCCACACGCTGGAGTACTACGTTAAACTCGCTGAGGAGATCGCCAGCCTCGAGGTGGACCACATTGTGATCAAGGACATGGCCGGGCTACTAGACCCCTATACAACCTTCAACCTTGTCAAGGAGATTAAAAGCAGGCTGAAGATACCCGTTGATGTCCACAGCCATTTCACAGGCGGGTTGGCTATAGCGAACTACGTTAAAGCCGTCGAGGCCGGGGCGGACTTCGTGGACACCTCGATAAGCCCTCTCGCCTACGGGACAGGACAGCCTGGCGTACAGTCACTGTACTACGCTCTACCAGAGGGTCTGAGGCCGAGGCTTAACATGGAGGCGGTTAGGAGGATCTCACACCACCTTGAGAAACTCCTCTTCGGCAAGTACAAGAGCCTCCTAGACGTGAGGGCGTTCATGCCTGACCCCAACGTGTTGGAACACCAGATCCCTGGAGGCATGATAACAAACTTCCTCCAGCAACTGAGGCAACTGGGCGCTGAGGACAAGTTGCCGGAGGTTCTAGAGGAGGTCAGGAGGGTGAGAGAAGACTTGGGCTGGCCCCCACTCGTGACCCCGACATCACAGATCGTTGGGACACAGGCACTGCTGAACGTGTTGAACGGGAGGTACAGTGTTGTGACAAAGGAGGTTAGAGACTATGTTAAAGGACTCTACGGCAGGCCACCGGCACCCATCAAGAAAGAAGTTATTGAGATAGTCCTCAAAGGCGAGGAGCCTATAAGTGTCAGGCCCGCAGACCTCCTCAAGCCAGCCCTTGAGGAATGCAGGAGGGCGCTGGTTGAGAAGGGGTTTAACCCTAGCGAGGAGCAAGTCGTCACATACTGCATCTTCCCAGATCTGGCCCTAGAGTTCTTAGAGAAGTCTAGGACTGCCTCGAAGACTAAACTCGAGAAAGCCTTCGAAGAACTCTACGACGAGGTGCTTGGGGCAACACTGTGAGCCATCCAAGGCCTACCCCTGGCCAATAGAGGCGTGGCTTTCCGTCTTGGGCTAAATCATCTTATGCCTGAAGCTAATTAGATGGTGTCCGGGGAGCTTAGATAGGGGTGTTGGAACCGGTGTATATCGGAGTAGCAGCCCACAGTGGGGAGCCTGGCCTAGAGTTGGCTAGGGCTACGAGGACGTTTATAACGCTACTCAGGGAGAAGTGTGGTGTAAACCATAAGATT
>JAEMPJ010000024.1 GCA_022759365.1 Thermogladius sp.
AAAAAGGAGAAGCCAACTCAATTGCATCCTAAGGAGAGCCGGTAAACAGGGAAAAAGCTATCTTCTCTTGAAATAGTATAAGGCCAGGAGAGCGATTGCTATCATGCTTACAGCTATCGCTGAGTATCCTATGGACTTCACAGCCTCAGGGTATGTTGCGAGGAAGGCTACCGCCGAGAGAGTTGTAAACAATACAAGGCTTACCCCGGCCAAGGAAAGAGCTACTTCCACGCCGAGGCCTTCTTTAACCAACCAATTGTACACCCACTGCGTCACCGATAAGCCTGCCACCAGCAGTATTGACCCTACTGTAGCAGACATTATGATCTCGGCTTTTATCCCCACAAAGTCTAGTGCTACCACAATGAAAGCTACTACCACGGGTATCATGATGAAGATGTCCAATAGTTCAACCGGGAGCATGCTACTCGGCTTAGACGCAACCAGCTTGTTTCTCATATATATCGCGAATATTAGCCCGACCACCGCTAGTGTCAGTGAAATAGTGATCTTCACAACGACATCTGAGATACTGGTTAACGCAGGGTAAGATGGACTGACGAGGTAGACGCCGGCGGAGAAGAAGAGGAGGCTTACAAGGATTCTTAATGCGAGGAGCATGTAGGATGCGACCTCGCTCTTCACCCCGGTATATGAGGTAAAAGATTCGCCGAGTAAAATGGAGAGGAAGACGCCAGCGATGACCATGGTCACCAGCAGAAGGCCGGAGGGTAGATACGCTTGGTATGCTTCTAGTATTGTGTTACCCCCACCCGCCACGCTGACCCCGAGCCCTATTATTGGTATCGCAATGAAGAAGAGGCTTATATAGAGAATGAGCTGGAAGACAATGTTAAACTTTGACTCCACTCCTCTTGTGACCCATGAAATAACAGAGTACACGATGACCAGGATTGTCGACAAGACAACTACTATGAGCATGCCCACTAGAACTCTATCGATTGAGATGAGGATCGCCTCCGAGCCCTCTATAACCGGGTGCTGGCTACCCGTGATCAAGAGACCGTAGTAGATGCTGTAGGTAAATATGGTCGAGAAGGAGAGCCAGCCGATAAACCCTCCCACGCTAACACCCTTCTCGTACAGCCTGGTGAACAACGGGTACTTCCTCAACCTCCACTTAACGTAGAAGTCTACTAAGAGCGTTACTGCGAGTTTCACAATGTACCCGACAACGTAGCCGATAACACTTACCGCTAGGAATACGAGTACCAGAGGTGTATAACTAGCTACTCTAGTAATAACACTGTAAATTAAATTGTAAAATTGATCAACCGCATTTACAGACATGTCTTCCACATCCCTATTCTAACTGCATCTAGAAGTTAAATAACCTCAAGCACAAGCGATCTTTTGTCTCATAACATTTGACTTACCGGCATTAGGAAAAAGCTTAATCGATATATCCATTGTTCTCGCATTTACTGCACTCTATTCTAACCCCATTATAGTCCTCGTCGATCACTATCTCGGGCGGCTCACCGATCAAATTATGCTTCATTGCCAGCATATCCTGGTAAGCGCCTGTATCAAGGAATACCACGTAGTAGTCTTCGCCGCTTGAAGGCAGATGTAGAGGTATGCCACCCAGCTTTATCTTAACTCCCGGGATAGCAATGAGCCTGCTATCGATGCTTGTGAAAGCCTGCCTCCAATTAGTTATACTCCTCACATAGGAGTAGAATTCCCTGAACTCCCCCATACTATCGCACGTGAGATCGCTTAAAGACGCCAATACGTTAGGCCTCTCATTGAGACGTGAAGCCGGGACGACTTGGAAGTACTGGTTAACGATGACTTTATCAGGTATATCGGCGAACAGGCTGTAGGATACCATGAACCTTCTACTCGGAGAAGTAACTATCTTGAATAAAGTCGGGTAGTTGAGTATATTGGTTAAGTTCTCCGGGTTTTCATCAACTAGTTTCATAACCTTCATTGCTACTGCGGATATCATTTTAGCTCTAGTTGATTCGATTATAAGCTTAGCCTTCACACCCCAATCGCTCTTTGACTCCATTTTACCAAGCACTTCTTTAAACTCTATGAGTTTCCTCTCGAGCTCCTGTATTGAGCGGGCCTTCCTGACGAAGTCTATGTCAAGGCCCTCCTCAAACTCCTCTGGCCCGTACTCTCTTGTCTCCAATACTTTTGCCACAACAATCCGGTGGGCGCTTGTAATGATCCTACCGTTCTCAAACACTAGGTCTGGGTGTTTCCCGGTGTTCTTGAAAATGCTGAGAATCGTGTTGAAATAGTCGCTGATAGTGTAATTAGGCGACTCATACGAGGCGTCCCGCAAGTCTAGGTACGGGTAAGCTAGCCCCCCGCCCATATCTATGACGCCGAGGTTTTCGAAGCCGGCTTCGCGTAAATCTTGGAATATCCTTAGGGACTCTTCCGCTATTTTACTAACCGCTTTTATATCGGTTATCTGGGAGCCGCCGTGGATGTGTAGTGTGGTGAGGCTCTCCTTCAAATGAGGAAAGTCTTTTATCATCTTCAGGAAGTGGCTTAGCGTCATGCCGAACTTAGAGGAAAACCCGAGCGACAAGCTCCACTTGCTTCCCGTCCTACTCATGGGCTTAATCCTAACACCCACCTCCAGTGAACCAGCATATTTGCTGACGAGCTCCGCCTCCCTCTCGCTCTCTATCGTGACTATAACCCTCCAATTTCTCTCAGCATACTTCTTCAAGGTCTCCAGCTCCTCCACTGTCTTGAAGCCGTCTAGAACGATCACACCTGACCCTTCCGCAAGATATCTTTCAATGCTCTTCAATTCCTGGGGTGTGCCTACTTCGAAGCCCCAATTGTACTTCCTACCATATCTCCAGATGGTCTCGACGACAATAGGGTTGGCGTCAACCTTCAACGGGTATACTGGTATTAGCCTCCCATTATAAGTATACCTCTCGGATGCTTCACGATACGATTTGACCACTTGATCCATCGCCCAGCGGATGGCTGGAAGCACCCTCACGTACGCGTTTGAGAGACCGTACTTCTTCATCAAGTCTACTACTCTAATGGAAGAACCGTTTACTTTAACTACGAGGAAGCCTTCATCGTCGACGTCTATGAATTCCTGCCTCATGTAATTGTTTAGGCCGTAGAGCTCCTTTGATAACCCAATACTCCATTCACTATCTGACATTTCTCAGGGGTTCCCCTCCCAGCCTAATAACCCCGCTAGCAACTCAACCTCTACGTATGTTATATTGGTTAATAAAGATGAGCGCTGGTAATACGGGGATATTACCATGCCTACTTATTAATCAATATGGGGAAGGGGATCTTTAGATGGGATATGGTTTGGAGGAGAGGGTTAGAGCATACATATTGAACGTCGAGAGAGCGGTTAGCCTCGTTGACCCAAGCCGTCTTGACAAAGAGTCTAGGGAACTCTTCGAGCTCGCTAAATCCTATCTAAGCGACGCAATCTATTATCTGGATAAAGGCGATGTGTTCACGAGCCTCGCGTGCATAGCGTATGCTGAGGGCCTGCTGGACGCGTTGAGAAGACTCGGGAGACTCAGCTTTGAATGGCAGCCGCTAGCAAGCCTCTTATCAAGGCCTAAGGTGCTCGTAGCTGGTTCATTCGAGATACTCCACCCAGGCCACATCCACTTACTCAGGGAAGCGTGGAAGTTGGGGAGGGTCTACGTGGTTGTAGCGAGAGACCAGAGTATAAGGAGGTTCAAGAAGAGGGAGCCTGTCGTACCCGAAGAACAGAGGTTGAGGGTCGTCGAATCAGTTAGATACGTTCATAAAGCCATGCTAGGCGACGAATCGGACTTCTTGAAGCCTATACTCGATGTAAGGCCAGACATAGTCCTCCTCGGCCCCGACCAGTGGATCACCCCAGAGGAGCTGAAGGGAGAACTTGAAAAGAGGGGTCTCCGAGACGTGAAAGTGATGAGACTCCAGGAGAGAATAGGGGGCGAGCTTTACAGCACTAGCGGTATCATTCGAAGAGTCTTGTCTGTTTGCAGGGGGGTCTGAATCCCCTCTACTCGAACATGAATCCATTCGTGGCAAAGCCCAGGCAACCCCTGTGGTTGCGGCTCGACGACGAATAACCCCACCTATTACACAACTCAGTAGCAGAGGATTCAAGCAGAGCCCCTACCTATAAAACCGTCTCCTAGAGGTACACTATGGAGGACGCCGACATGTTTTAACCTCGAAACAGGCCTCTGTGGATAATGGTGGTCTCTAGAATTGGGGGATAACCAGGTTGTTTGGATCAGGCCTAGGCTACGCAGGGTTAAACTAATTGCGATAGTTCTCGTAATCACGTTGTCAATCTCAAGTGCGAGCATCCTCGTTATATTGTCCCGCTTAAACCCCGGCTCAGCCTCCTTGTGGAGGCTTGCGCTCTCCACTATTATCCTGTTCGCGTTTGACCGGAAGGGTTTGAGAGAGCTGACCAGGAAAACTTTGCTTCTATCCATGGTGGCCGGTGTAGCACTCGGCCTACACTTCACCCTGTGGATGGAGAGCCTATTTCTCATACCAGTCTTCGAGAGCACTCTGCTCGTCGACACCTACCCTCTATTACTCACCCTCTACGAGAAGGCGTTCCTCAAGGCTAGGGTCAGACCCAAGGAGATCATCGGTTTGACGGCTGCCTCTCTACTCCTCTACTTTTTCCTCGGAGGGGTAAACCAGGGTTTTAGTATTGGACACGTTTACGCCTTAACCTCAAGCTTCTTCGTATCCATTTACTTTCTTATAGGGAGGGTTCTCAGACACAACTTCAACCTCCCGACGAAAACCTACGTTATACCAACCTATGCCACAGCAGCAATTACCTCCCTCATCTACTGTCTATTCAAATCTTCTATCGAGATCCCAGCCACACCGGGTTCGCTTTTATTCGTTATCCTGCTTGCGATTGTACCGATGATAGGAGGCCACACCTTGATGAACTACCTGCTGAAGTTCTACAAGTCGAATACCGTCTCAAGCCTAAGCCTGGTCGAGCCAATTGGCGCTTCAATACTTGCCTACCTCATCCTAGGCCAGGCGGAGCCGCCTCTGAAACTCGTGGTGGGTATCGGGGTTGTCGCCAGCGTCCTATACACGTGGCTGTGAGAAGGCGTGGTGTGGGAGGATATTTTTGGGTCTCCATCCCAGCTGGGAGCAGTAGCCTATGTCTCGTCGAGCCTTTCCACCTTAAAACCGAGGAGCTCAGAAGCGAGAGAGAGCTCTTCGACCCAGTCCCCTAGGATGAGGGCATAGTGGTTTCCAATACTCTCCTCTACAATCCTCCCAGCCCCTCTAATCCTTAGCTTAACCTGCGTCCTACACATATCTCTCCTCCAACCCCACTTCTCCACTACGCCCAACCCAACCCTCAGCCTCTCCAGCTTCGGGTCAACCCTAAACAATGTTGCCTCGCGCCCAACCGGGTAGTCGACGCTGACCCCGACCCCCTGCCCCGACTCGAAATGTGTCAACAAGAGGAAGGGTGAGATTAGAGGAGCGGTGCAGTGGGCTAGAACCAGCTCATCCCCTTGGACAATAACCGGGTTGCCCATGAAAGCGGGTTCGCCGGAGACGAACTCGCCTAAAGCCATGGAGATGAGGAGGGGTACGTCGCCCTCGCAGGCAGCCGGGTAAAGCCTTGTGTTCAATAGTGAGAGGGCTAGACACCCTGTTGTCCTCCCCAACGTTATCAAATCAAAGCACCGTAGGGTTAGACCGCAGAGGTTATACTTCTCGGATATAGCCTGTAGAGCCCTGTAGACTTTCAACGCCTTCAATACCTCGCCGGCCTCCACCTCAACCCCTCTAGCCCCACGTACAGCATCTAAATCCCCCTCCCCGACAACCGCCCTATCGATCTCTTGTACAAGCTCCTCCATCGGTATCAAAACGATCTCAGAGCCGATCCTCTCCTTGACGAGATCACCTGGAACCCTGCTGTAGACAAGCCAGCTACTCGGCCCCCCGATCAACCCCAGTCTACAAGACTTAAGTCTACTAACTGCTTCGTAAACCCTGCTGATCTTCTCGACCTCACTGACGATGTCACTAGGTGAGGTATACCTCTTCAAATAGACCCTTCTACCGCGCTCTCGGAGGACAGGAGTTGCCTCCAGCACGGCGGGTAGGCTGTTGAATCCGTCGCGATAGAATAGGGTTGTGAACCCGCACTTCTCCGCGAACCCGATGATCAACTCCTCCGTCCCACCTGTAGCGACCAGTGCTACACCCGCCTTACACCCCTCTAGCCTCCCTAGCTCACTCACGCTTTTTATCAACCCAGCATAATCTACCGGTAGGGGTTTCTCACCTAGAGCCCTCGCTATTTCTTCCACAAGAGAACTGACCGTGCCTGCACCAAGTGGAGAAGATAGGACCCCTACTAGAACCCAGGCCTCACTCGATTTCATCCGAGTCTAACCCTACTCCATTTAGAAAACTCGTTGATTTAAAACTTGGCGTAGATGAGCCTTGTCTTCGCTACGAGATTTTTCCCTCACTAAGAGCTACTTTGACTAAAACCTTTAAGTCGACGTCTAGTTTATACCAGGCCGCCCCGCTTCCACTCTTCAACATAGACGCGGCTCTCGCCACGTTTAATCCAACATTATAAGCGTCTCTCACAACCTGCTCGTCCTCTAGAGGGTTCACGTTATGAGTATACGCTATCGCCCACGGGGGGATGAGGACACCCATGCTGTTCATAACTATCATCATGTAGGATAAAGCAGATATCACGCCGCTGTCGGACCCGGCGACTATGAAGCCAGCTACCTTCCCGTCGAGGAGGCTTCTACCAGTGTGGTATATCATGTTCTCAAGGCTTGTCAACCTGTCAATGAAGTTCTTCAGGACACCTGTCGGCGCATACCAGTAGACAGGGGTCGCGAGTATGAACCCATCCGCTTCAATTAGTCTCTGAGCCAGCTTGTTGAAGTCGTCCCCGTAGGCAGGGCATGGGAAATAGCACTTCTTTACATCCTCGCTCACACACCCTTTACAGGGCTCGACTCTGTAATCATATAGTCTTAGATACTCGACCTCTCCACCGGCATCTACAACACCTTTGCCAGCTATCCTGGCTAGCTTGCTTGTAGCGCCGTTCGCATGCGGGCTAGCGTTCAACACAACTATCCTAACCATATGAAACACCTACATCACGCATTCTATTTTTAATTAAAGCAGGCGCGAGGATAAAAATGGGAGTAGAGCGCTTTAAATCTTCTGCCTAACTCTTTCCACTAAGTCGAGTATTGTCTTCGCAAGCAGATCCAGTTTTCCATCCTCAATTGGCTCTACAATTATCTCCAATACGGGTTCAGTCCTAGAGAACCTCAGGTAGGCCCAGCCTAGATCCTCCTCGAATATCTTGAACCCGTCTACAGTCTCGACTTCAATCATGTCTATAGCGTTTGAGAACTCCTTCGCGAAAATCCCCCTCTTCTCGAATGGGATGTAAACCTCGAATCTCGCCTTGTGAACCTCCGGTATCTCCGAGACAGCCTTCTCGATGTCGAACCACTTCGAGAACTCCAGTATCTTAACAGCGGTGAAAACACCGTCGGGGCCGTAGTGGAAGAAGGGGTATATTATGCCACCCCTCTCATCGGCCGCCATTATATAACTGTCGCTCAGCTTCTCGGATAAGCCCATTAGACCCGTCTCAGCCAACTCAACTTTACCCCCGATCCCCTCCACGTACTCAAGTATGGAGCGGGGTGTCGCCGCGGGGAGGAGTATTCTGCCGCCCGGTCTCTCCTCTAGCATTATCCTAGCCATCAAGGCGATAAGCCTGTCTCCACTCACACTTCCATACCTTCCTGTTGCCAAAACCAGTTTGTCACCGTCGCTGTCGAAGATGAACCCCAGCTTGAAACCAGTGTTCTTGATTATCGTTATTGTCGAGTCGAATATCTCGGTGAAAGCAGCCCTCCTGAGGTGCCTCGGGCTCTTCACCTCAGCGCAGTTAGAGTAATAGGGCGTCTCCCCGATTGTGGATAGTACCTCCGAGATGATATTTGCTACAGCCCCACCCCCACAATCCACTAGAACCTTCGCCCTCCTCGTCCTCGACTCGGATGAGGCGAGCAGTCCCGCTATCTCGCTCACATACGCTTTAGATAAACCCTCTTCATCTTCGATGAAGGCTGATTCTATTTCACCCGACCTCCTCAACTGCTCTCTAAAGAATGCTTCTTCAATCCTTCGAGCCATACTCTTCGAGATAAACTTCCCCTCGCTGTCGAAGACCTTCACCCTTATCCTCGCGTACTCGCCTTGAATAGTGTTCACGTAGACCCCTAGCTTGGCCTTCAGCCTCCTAACACCATAGGAGATCAAGGGCAGGGGCGTCACGCCGGCGTCTAAGACGCTTACACCAGCTGAGAGAGCACCGAGAGCTATGCTCTGCTTACCGATGCAACCCGCCATAGTTGTATCGCATCCCGCTAGTATGCGATCCCCCTCCCCCAGCACGCTACCCATGGCAGAGCCTAGTTTAACGAGCATCTCCGGGGTTAAATCAACGTTCAAGATCCCCGTGATACCCCACGGCTCGAAGAGTACTCTACTCCACCTCACACCCCACCTGAGGTCAGATGCTACAGTCGTGTACGAGTCTATCAGCTTGGAGGGCCATATCTTAACCCCTGGTTTAACATGGACGCCTCTCCCAATCTTAGTCTCATCCCCGATCACGCTTCCCTCACTTATCACAACATGATCCCCCACCCTCACCTTCTCCCCTATCACAGCCCCCTCTATCACGCTGGATGAGCCTATGAAGGAGTTGTCGAATATTATCGAGTTCTCTATTGTGGAGTTCTCCTCTACTACGACATTCCTACCTATCACAGCGAAGGGCCCTATCGAGGAGGATATCACTCTCGCACCATCGCCTATCACAACAGGTGGGTTGATCTTCTCCACATCCACTACAGCGTTCTCACCGATGTAGACTCCTTGTCTTACAAGCCTCTCCCTTATCCCGCCGGGCAGGGTGAGACCGCCGGATAAAACATCTATGTGTGTAGCCCTATACTGTTCTATGTCCCCTATATCGCTCCAGTAGAACTCGTCAACCCGGAACCCGTAAACCCTCGCATTCCCCGAGAGGAGGCGTGGAATAACGTCAGAGGCGAAATCCAGGTTTTTCTTCTCCTCAAGGGCCTTCAATACATGCGGCTCGATCACATATATCCCTGTGTTAATTATATCACTGAAAACCTCGCTCGGGGAGGGCTTCTCCTTGAAACGCACAACCCTACCATCCCCGTCTAATTCAACTATCCCGAACCTAGTAACGTCCCTCTCTCTCCTGACAGCCATTGTGAAATCAGCTTTGTTCTCGTAGTGGAACTTGACCAGCTTCCTCAAATCAATGTTTGTTACAACATCGCCGCTTATCACGAGGAGCGTGTCGTCCCAGCCTAGAGTCGACACCAGGTTCCTCACACCGCCAGCCGTACCCAACGGCTTCTCCTCCACCGCATAGCTCAATTTAACGCCTAGGTGGCTCCCGTCTTGGAGGTGGCTCATAATCACGTTCGGGAGGTAGTGGAGTGTTACACCTATCTCCCTCACGCCCATGGAGTCCCTTATGTGCTCAATAAGCCTCACTATAATCGGCTTGTTGACCAGCGGGATCATGGGCTTAGGCCTTGTAACCGTCAGGGGTCTCAGGCGAGACCCTTCCCCGCCCGCCATTATCACCGCTTTAACCAAGAGAGAACACCTCAGCAACGCCAACCGTCTTCACGGCCAGTAGCTCTGACACGGGTTCGCTCATCACGTTCAAGAACCCTCATTACTAATCTATTCACCCCGATATAAAAACATCCAGGAGTCCAGGAGTCTCTGTTATAAAGAGGTTTAACCTAAATCATAGTTAGGTGAGTCTAACATTGTTGAGAACGATTGATTGGAGCGAGGTTAGGAGGAAGAGGGAGGAGTTCTGGAACAGCAACCCGGCTTACAAGGCGATCTACGAGAGGATGGTTAAGCAGGGCTATCACTTCATAGGGACTATAGGAGTTGTGAAGAGATGCCACTGGAGCAAGGAGGCCGTGTTGAGAAACAGGTTCTGCTACAAGTGTCTCTGGTACGGTATTGAGAGCCACAGATGCATACAGATGTCGCCTGTAGCAGCCTGGTGCTGGAACAGATGCCTCCACTGCTGGAGGATCCAGCCAGAGGACATCGGCCTACACTGGGATGAGACCAGGGTTCCAGTCGTAGACGACCCCGAGGTGCTCGTAGAGGAGAGCATTAAAGTCCACAGGGAGATAATGGCTGGCTTCAAGGGCAACCCGAAGGCGGATCAGAAGAGGGTTGAGGAGGCCCTTGACCCCAAGCACGCCGCGATAAGCCTGACAGGTGAACCACTCTTATACCCGAGGCTAGGCGAGCTGATCAAAGAGTACCATAAGAGGGGTATCACGACATTCCTTGTAACACATGGTACGAGGCCCGACGTCCTTGGAGGGCTTGAGGAGGAGCCCAGCCAGCTCTACATCAGCATAGAATCCTGGGACAAGAAGTCCTATATGGAGTTCAATAGGCCGCTAGTCCCGAGGGCCTGGGAGCTCTTCCAGGAGACGCTGGAGCTTGTGAGGAGCTTCAAGTCCCCCACCGTTTTCAGGTTCACTATAGTTAAGGGCTACAACGACCACGAGGAGGCTTTGAAGAGCTTTGCGAAGATGGTTGAGAAGGGTAACCCAACATACATAGAGGTCAAAGCCTACATGTTCCTGGGTGGGAGTAGGGGGAGGCTTACTCTGGCCAACATGCCCGAGCACGAGGATATCAGGAGGATTGCAAAAAGGCTTAGCGAGCTGACAGGCTACATGCTTCTAAGCGAGAGCGTGCCGAGTAGGATAGTGTTGTTGAGTAGGATTGAGAAGCCCATCAGGCATGGGAAGGGGTGTCCGGACGGCGTCGAGCACCCTGAGAAATGGTGCCCCGTGTTGACGGGGGAGTACGAGGAGAGAGAGGATTAAAGACTATATGCTGAGGAGGAGTATCGCAGCGAACATCAAGGCAACTGAGACTATTTTCTTAACGCTGAGCGGCTCGCCTAGGAACAGGATGGACATGAAGACGATGAAGAGCAGGCTAGACTTGTCAACCACTACAACTGGCGTCGTCGGGCCTTTCTGAAGGGCTAGGAAGTAGAGGATCCAGGATAGCGCGCCCGCTACACCGCTCAGCACGATGTAGAGTATATCCCTGGATGTAAGGGTCTGTAGGAGCCCAGGCCCCTTGACTACAAGCATAAACCCCACGGTGAAGAACATCATCACGATAGACCTCACGGCAGTCGCTGTAATCGAGTCCACGCCCGAGAGCCCTATTTTAGCGAGGATTGTCGCTAGAGCAGCCATCAAGGCGTCTAGGAGTGCGTATACAAACCAGTCGTTCAATTAAACCCCCCATCCTGCTATGTTGCGGGAGATTGAAAAACATTACCTAGAACAATTCCTCGTCCTGGACGTAGTCTCTACCCAGTTTAAGAGCTATCCAGGCCTTCTGGAGCTCGCTACCCAAGTATACTGCGTGGTCGGATAACCCAACCAGCCCCCTCGACACCGCTTCTCTACCCAGGGAAACGGGGTCGCGCCCGCAGAAGACAGCGTCGGGTGTGCTCGACCCATACTTGTAGTGCTCTAATACAATGCAGTCATCCGCTCTATCCACCCATATCTTGAAGAAGCCCCTTGGATCCATTTTAACGGGCTCGCGGACGCCGACCCTAACAGCATCAGCTGGTAGGACACCATGCCTCTCGCGGCTCCTCTTGTTCTTCAAGTAGAGGAGGTTCAGGTTGAAGTCTTTGGGGGGCCTTCTCTCAAGCCAAGCCATTGAGGCCAGGTTGACTGCTTTAACGAGCTCCCCCACACAACCCCTCGTCTTCGCGCTGGCCTCAGTCGTCAAAAGCATTTCGACACCTATCTCCATCGCTATAGAGGCCAAGAGGGCGTTGACGCCGTGGCAGTCGGCGTCAATGAACTCCGTGACATTGCCGGCGCCCATCAACAAGGGGGTGTCTGGGAGTCTACCCCTCAACTCCCGGTAGGCGACCAAGCTGTCGAGCAAGCCCATTAAAGGCGGCTTCAACACCGGATCAGCTATAATCTTCTTAAACCCTCTCCTCCTAACCTCTTCCAATTTTACAACAAATTCTCCTGTAATACCCGGGGAGGCGCCTAGGGCGTTGGGGGTTAACACCAAGGGTATATCCGTTAACCCTCGATCCACTAGAAGTCTCAGAACCTCCTCTCTCGAGACGAAAACCATGTCTACACCCTTCTCCAGGGCGGACTCGACCTCCTCAGGGTGGTAGAAGTCAACGCCAATAGGGGTGGAGACCCCGCTCCTCAGCGCCCCTACAATCTCGGCTACCCTGCCCGGCTTAGGGGGCTCTAGATCCCCGCCCAACACGATAACGTCGGCACCCTCTTCCCTGAGCCTCCTCGCGATTTTAACCACGTAGCTTGGGTCATGTGCGAGCGCGAAAGTTATCTCCGCCGCCACCAAGGGTCTAACTCTTGAAACCGGCCTGGCGGACTCGCCTTCCCCAACATGGAATACTCTTTTAGCCCAGGCCTCCTTCCACACTCTCTCTAGTAGCCCTCTCTCATACCTCTCCCTGTAGCTCGCTATCAGTTCGTCCGCCGGGGTGTCCGGTGAGAACTCTACGCCTTCCCTCAGCGCGTTGAGGAATAAGGGGAGGTCTTGGAGGAAGCGCGGCCCCTTTACAATTTTAACCCCTAGCCTCTCCGACAACTCCCTTAAACTCCCGCGGGTGAAGCCCGGGGCGACCACTAGGTCGAACCCTCTTACCAATTCCCTATTCTCCTCGAGAAGCCTCCCGAGTAGGTCTGACGTAATGAAAGCCGCTACATCCACGTTAGCCACCAGTATACCGTATTCCCCTGGTCTCAGTCCCCCCGCTTCAACGGCTTCTCTCAGCGCTTCTCTTGCTATTCGCCCCGTTACAAACAGTATTCTCATCCAGCCCCCTCGAACACCTTGATCTCGTCTAGGACGCGGCTGGGGTGGTCTAGAACCTTAACCCCCGGTATATCATTGAGCCTCCTAATAATCGCCAGGTAGTACGGGTTTGGTTTCACCCTGATCTCCACATTCATCCTTATGGCGTTGAAGGGGCATGCTTTAACACACAAGCCGCATTGGGTGCAGAGGAGCAGGTTGACCTTAACCTTGAAGAACGGGTCTCTCCGCAAAGCTCCTGTAGGGCACACGTCTGCGGCTACGCAACCAGAGCACTTCGAGCACAACTCTCTCTCCACGGCCAGCGGGATAACCGAGATTACTTCGGTCAGGTCGGATGGCACGACAAATACCGGTAGACCAGCTTTAATGAAGTGGCTGGCCAGGCTTGACACGAGAGAGTCTGCTATCCCGTTCACGATCTTCGACACCGTGTTCAACGTGGCTGGAGAGACGACTAGCAGGCGGTAAACCCCCTTGTAGACCCTTCCAGCCCTCGGGTAGCTGAACCCCTCCTCCCTCTCGTAGACCACCTCATTAGGGTAGTCCCCCTTCACAATAGATTCGAGCCTGCTGGTCAGACCGTACATCCTAAGTACTTCCTCCCCAGCCCTTGAAACAAAAACAGTTACCGAGAAACCCCTGTCTCGGAGAGCCTTAATGACCTGGAGAGTCTCCTCGAGGAAGACCCCTGACCCTGTTATAGCCCAGGCTACACCGGCCAACTCACGTTTCCTCAATATCCTCTATGTAGGCTAGATTAAAGTTCAGCTCGCCAATATGCTTCAACCTAGCTCTAACCCGCACCCGCCCGTATCTTACCTCGACGAGCACGTTTAAGTCGCTCGTCTTAAGAGTAGAGTAGTCGTAGGGGTTTCCAGGGTCGTGGTTGAACCTCTTATTGATGCTGACCTCTGCTTTGACCCTGTAGGGTTGGGCCAGGATAGATCTCTCGATAACCTTCTCGAGTAGCTCAGCGTCCCCATTGCTCTTCAACGGCACTCCAGTAAACTGGTGCACCACCATCCCTAGGGCTAGGCCTGCCTCGAAGACAGCTCTATCTCTCTCCGTTGCTTTAGGCGTGAAAAACCTAGCCGCTGGATCCAGCATACTTATAACCATGGAACTTATATTACCCGCCCAGCGTATAATTTAACATGAGCACGGTGTTCAGTTTTGATCAAAGCAGTCTATCCCGAGGCAAGGTATTTCAAGGAGATAGTTGACGCTTTGAGCAAGATAGTTGACGAGGTCGCCCTCCAGTTCCAGAAAGATAAGTTGAAGATAACAGCCATGGACATAAGCAACATAGCCCTAATAGACATAGAGATACCCTCAGAAGCCTTCCCTGAGTTCACTGTTGAATCGCCGTTGAACATCGGAGTCTCCGTGGCGAACTTGAACAAGATATTGAAGAAGGCTAAGAAAGGGGATAGGCTAACTATCGAAGGCAACGAGGAGTATGTGGAGCTGACTCTCCTCTCCTCCATTAAAAGGAGCTACAAGTTCAGGAACCTCGACGTCAAGCCCCCTGAGATACCCCTCTCAAACCTGGAGTTCAACGTTGAGGCAAGGCTGATAGCCAGTAGCCTCAAAGACGCTGTCCAAGACGTCGAGCAGGTTGCGGAGAAAATAGAGTTTGAGGCAAGCGAGAACGAGCTGATTGTCAGGGGGAGGGGGACTGGTAGTGTCGAGGCGAAGTACGGCATGGGCTCGCCCGCGCTGATATCCCTGAGCGTGAAGGAGAAGAGTAAGTCGAGCTACCAGGTCTCCTACATATCATCCGTGATAGGCCTCAGCAAGATCTCCGACACAATAGCTTTAAGGTTCAGCAACGACTCACCCCTCCAACTCGAGTTCTCGCTCGGCACGGGCAGGATTCTGTTCCTTCTCGCACCGGCCTTGTAGTTGAGTCTGATGGATGGGAGTACTCTTTTAACCAGAACCCTAATATTGGCCGGAGAAATAGGGGGTAGCCTTGCTTACAGCAATGTAAAATACGTGTTTTTAAACGACCTGGCGACAGCACTATACGGCCTGCTGAGACCACTAGGGGAGATAAGGATACTCGTCGAGGCGGGTAGAGAAGTCGAGGTGTCCAAAACCATAGCATCCGTCTCCAAGGCCCCCATACCGGAGATAGAGCTCGCATCAGCTCTAAGGGATCGAGGGGTGGCCGCTGTCAACATGGCCACGCTACCCCTCCTCGTAGTAGACGTGGAGAAGACCGGCCTGGACTCAGACCTGTTGGAGCGGGCTGAGGATCATTTGATCGGAGGGTTCAAGGTCAAAATACCCCCGCTCGAGGGGCTGGTGGCTAGGCTCCTATCACAGGGCCAATACCCCTACGTAGCGCAGGCCCTCACTCTCCTGGTGACATGGGTTGACGCTATAGACAGGAAGGGGTTGGCTGAAGCCTTGAGGAAGGGGGGCGTTGACACAGCCCTCTTGAGGGAGGAGCTGGAGAGGTTAAAGATGGTTTTAGGCGGGTTCCCTAACCTAGCAGGTAAAAAAGCCCTGCTGGACTCTCTGACCGAAAACTTATAACGGTATTTGCAGGGAATCCAGATTATGGGCCTAATCGCATTGCTCAGCTAGAGGTAGGTTGTAATGGGCGAGCTGTTCAAAAACCTTAAACCGCAGACACCAGGCCAGGAAGAGATGCATATTGCTCTATCGAACAGGAAGTACGAGATCGTCGGGTTGTTTGGCCCAACAGGGTCTGGTAAAAGCCTTTTCAGCCTGCTCTACGGTGTAGACGCCGTGTTAAGCGGCGAGTTCAAGAGATTTGTCATCTCTAGACCGGTCGTGGACGTCACCACTGGCAAGGAGATCTCCATAGCCGACCTGGGGGAGGTCTACTATGAGATAGCGTCTAACTATATGAACGACGTGCTCTCAGGCTACGTTGAGGCCGAGAAGCTGAAGGAGCTAGTCAACCAGGGGAAGATAGTCGTAGCCGACACCCACTACCTCCGGGGGAGGACGTTCGACGACTCCATCATATTCCTAGACGACGTCCACAGCCTCCCAGCGGAGAGCGCGATAGAGCTGATCACGAGGATCGGCAGGAACAGCAGGCTGATCGTCGCCGGGGACCCCGTGTTCCAGAGGGAGGCTGGTAGCAGGGACAGCGCTTCCCTCCTCCGCGAGGTCTTGCTGGGTGAGGAGTCTGCTAGGGTAGTGGATCTAGGGTTGAAGGATATTGTGAGGCCCGGCGCTAAGAGGGGTGTGAAGCTGATACTTGAAGCGAAGCTCAGGACTAGGAAGCTCAAGGAGAGCGAGAAGCTCGTACTCGACGCGGCGAGGATAAGAGCCCCGGACGCGGAGGTCGTAACCGCGATCGAGTTCATAGATGAGAAGAAGGCGAGCGGTGTCAAGCCGGAGTCCACGCCGGACGCGCTTATAGTCGTGAAGGAGGGCTACATCGGCAGGCTGATCGGCAAGGGCGGTGAGAGGATAACCGCTATCGAGAGCGACACAGGCCTGAAACTCAGGGCGGTCGAGCTCACCCTCGACCTCAAGCCGCTGGTAAGGGCGATCCACCCGATAGGCTGGATCCACAAGCACATAATAGACGTGGACTTCGCCGGCCCAGACCTCCTTATCAAAGTGAGCTCTGAGGGCTACCCGGCCTTCGTCGGGCAGAAGGGGAGCCATGTAAGGCTGATAGACGCCGTCATGAAACGGCTGATGGGGGTCGGGGTCAGAGTTATAGAAGTGGAGGAAGCCGGGGAGAAGAGCGGGGAGAAGAAGAGGAAAGAGAAGGCCAGCGAGAAGACCTAGAAGAACACTAACACGGTCTCACACTCGTTTTAACCAACTCAACAAACCTTATGATAATAAAAGACCCTAGAGAGGGCATCCTGTAAAGGAAAGGTAAAAAGCCTGTAGGAAGGACAGCCCACGGGTCTTGAAGAGAACGAGCAAGTCGCATCTTTCGTGAAAAAGCTATAAGCCCTCGATGAAGGTGTCTAGGACTACCTGGTAGACTCTTGGAGCTATCGTCCTGACAAGCCTCT